>CAXMPV010000189.1:0-3737 GCA_964195175.1 uncultured Thermodesulfobacteriota bacterium
TGGTCTTTAGACGTTTGGTTTAACTCTGCTGCTGCGGCCACGTGGGGCATCCCGGAGGAGTCTGCAGTTGCAACAAACACGTGCTCAAACTTTTCAGCCAACTCCACTGCTGCATTTAATGATTCCGGCTTCATTATTTTTCCTATTAAATGAGGTTTTCTGGAGAATAATTTGAAATGGATTACATTTGTTTATATTTGGGACCACCATTCCCTTCGGGCACAGTCCATCTGATATTGTCAAACGGGCATTTTCTTTGACAGGTCTTACAGTGAATGCAATTTGAGGAGTTAGCTGGACGGGTATCAATCCCAATCTTCTCATAGACGCCGGCAGGACAAAACGTTATGCACGCCCGATCAAAAAGAGGATCACATTTACCAATACAAAGACCAGGGTCTAATATACTTAGATGTGAAGGCTGTTCTTCTCTGTGTTCTGTACCCGCTAATGCAACAAAAGTAGACTTGTCAAACTCACCTGGAGTATCAAATCTAAACTTTTTGGAAGCCATAGTCTTATAGTCTTCTTCCATAGCAAACCTTGGAAAAAGATTGCCAAAGAGTGAGAGCGGGAAACCTATGGCCTGGCCAAATCTTGCAACTATTGCACGGAGATTTCTGGCAGACTTCATCTCATGCATTACTGAATGGTGTTCTAATAAACGAGTATAGACTAAAGCTGCCTTTTCGGGATTATGCATACACTCACTTGCTGCTTTTCCTGCAAGTGATCCGGACTCTAAAGCAAGGTGAAGCCCCTTTATTTTATTCATATTTACAAAGCCAGCACTGTCACCAACTATCATTACATTTTTGTAACCAACAGTATTCATTTTCTTGCCGTCAGTGCCTGATTGCGAATAACGTGGTATGGCATAGTATCCACCTTCGGGGATCATCTTTACACCCGCTTCAATAATTTCTCCTCCCTCAATGAATTCTTTTATAAGAGTGTGCTGCTTGAAATCCTTGAGGGCTTTTTGCGGATTAAAGTTATAATACTTCCAATCTGCACCAGAAATTATGCCAATAGCAATTTTGTTTTCTCCACAGCTGTAAACGAATCCACCACCAAAGATCGTAGGTCCAAATATTGGTAACCATAAAGGATATCCCATCGTATGGATTACGCGGTTATCACCAAACAACGCATACTGCTGTTTACTTACCCGAATAATTTCTTTAACACCAACTGAAAATACTTGATCGTTCTTACGTTTAAGACCAGCTTTTACGACTAAATCCTCTGTGACAAGACCATCCGTTCCTTCGGCAAGGATTATGATATCTGCCGTAATCGTCTCTCCCTTAATGTAGTTTGGTTGCGGGTTTCCCTCTTTGTCAAGCCCCTGATCTACAAGCTTAACTCCATTAGCTTTTCCATTGTCCGGATCGTACAAGATTTCCTTTACACCAAAACCCGTATAAATTTCAATTCCCAATGACAAGGCAATTTTACCAAGAAAACTTGTCAGCTTACTTATTGAAACAATTGAATTACCGCTATTATTCATTTCACCAAATGATAAACCGAGTTTCTTGCCAATCTTGATCAGGAGTGAGATATTAACGGCAAGTTGTTTTCCCAAAAGTAATTGCACTTCATCGTTTTTGACCTCGTTTTCAAGAATGCTATCTGCTCCTTTTATGGTAAGCCAATCCGGTTTGGCTGCATCAAGTAAGCGCTTTAAAGAAGCTGTTTCCAAAACAGCACCAGATAGGGTATGATTTCCAACAGCTTCTCCTTTTTCCAGGACTACAATGTCTGCATCTTTGTTTGCACTCCTGGCTGCAATTGCAGCAGCAAGACCAGCAGGCCCCGCGCCAACAACAAGGATTGAAACGTGTGTATTGTCTTTTTCTTTTATATCCATAATTGACGGTTTAAGATTGATATCTTCTCGTTATCTATATATCAGTGTCTCAACGCTTCAGTAATTTGCGGTACAATCTCTTCAGCATTTCCAACGATGTAGTAATCTGAATGCTTAAAAATAGGTGCCTGTGGATCAGAATTAATGGCTACAATTATTTCGGAATTTTCAATACCAATTAAGTGTTGTATAGCACCTGAAATTCCGAGCGCTATATAAAGCTTGGGACTAACAGCGGTCCCTGTTTGACCAACCTGGTGGGTACGGTTAATAAAACCTTGCTCTACGGCTGCCCTGGAAGCCCCGAGTTCAACCTGACAGTCAAGTTTTTTTCTCAACACTTCGGCCAAATCGCTTACAAGCTTATCATAATTATCCCTGTTCCTAAGACCCCTACCACCTGAAACTATTACATCAGCGTTAGAAAGATTTGCACTTCCACCACTCAATTCAGTTTTAATAATATCAAACCCGATATCTGATTCGGCAAGAGTAACGCTGTGTTCTATTATATTACCCTTTCGGGAATGGTCGGGCTTCTTTTTTTTCATTACCCCAAGTCTGGCAGTAGCCATTTGTATTCTTGAATCCTTTGTGATAATAGTTGCCATTATATTACCACCGAGGGCAGGGCGAGTCTGCATCAATATTGCAATATCGCCTTTTCTTGAATTGTCCCTGATATCCAAACCGGTACAATCAGCTGTTAGTCCACAGCCTAGGCGATAAGCAATCATGGGAGCTAAAACTCTCCCTTGAGGAGTCGCTCCGAACAAAACGATTTGTGGATTATGTCTCTTTATCACATCAACAACAGCATTTCGGTAAGGCCCAGGCCTGAAATCTTCCAGAAGTACATCTTCAATTATGTGAACATCATCTGCACCGGCAGCAATAAGGTCATTTGCCATATGTTTGCATTTGTTACCTGCAATAACAATACCCACCCTTACCCCTAATGGTTTCGCCAGGTGAGAGGCTTTCCCGAGGAGTTCACAAGTAACGTCATTCACCTTTTCGCCATCATGTTCAGCAATTACCCAAACATCACCAGAATACTTAGTCTGTGTTATCTTATATCCCTCGATCATTTCTTGTAATATTTTTTTACTTAGTTTTTCCTGGAGATGTTCCTGGATCCTGTCAACAAGGGATCCATCCAGTTGATCTACTTTGGTGATTCCCAGTTTGGAAATGGCTTGCGTAACCTGTTTATATGCATTGGTTTCTTTATCAGTACCTTCATAGTTGCGCTGCATTAAACCGCCGAGCCTATCTAATGGGAGTATATAGTCAGCCTCTCTTCCTTCAAAAACACCATTAGTTCCACCTTTTTTGTAACTCGTAACCAACTCTGCAACAAACTCATTGATATTATGAAAGAGGATGTTTTTCCTGGAACCCTTTGGTGGTGGAAAGACCCTTGTCACACGTGTCTTGGATCCCTCTAAACCAAACAATGTGGGCTTTATATCATCGGCGGTCCAATTAAATACTACAAATTTGTTGGCCCATAGTGAGCGCCGAAAAGATGCAAACAATGGGTATTCATAATTAGCAACGGTTACCACGTATGGTAGTGACTTAGGACTTACCCACTGGTTGCCACCAGAAACGATATTCTCAATTCTGAACTTACCATTAATAGACTCAACCTCTGTTGCATATGCAATACAGGGTATTTGTAACTCCTCAGCTATTTGCGCGGGTACCTGAGCGGTATCACCATCAACCGATTGCATACCCGATATCACCACATAATCATCATTTCCATTGAATATATCTTTTGCTATTTTTTTTATGGCGTATGCTAAAGGATTAGCTGTTGCAGGGGTGTCTGCACCTCCTAGTACTCTATCTG
>CAXMPV010000190.1:0-3687 GCA_964195175.1 uncultured Thermodesulfobacteriota bacterium
TTGCGGTTTCGTATGCGTAGTCTACGGCATCATGTTCTGCCAGCAGGTCAGCTATCGCGGCTTTTGAGTCTTTACTATTGTTCTGGAAGATAAGTTCAAGTGTACTCTCTTTTCGATCAGTCGGCAGCTTATCTACTAATCTAATAAATGGTAGTGTCAGTTTTCCGATCTGGGCGTCTAAATTTATCGGTTTTCCCATTTTCTCCTCTGAACCCACAACATCCAGACAGTCGTCTATTATCTGGAATGCCATTCCGATCTTTGAACCATAATTGGTAAGCACCTCGGTCTGCTTTTTATTTGCTCCAGCAGAGATTGCTCCTAACTTACAACTGGCAGCACAAAGAGAAGCCGTTTTACGCTCTATAATGCTCAGATATTCGGATTCCGTAACCTCGGCATCGTAGCACCTTAAGAGTTGGACCATTTCACCTTCACACAGGGTATTTATGGTCTGGGACATTATGAGTGTCGACACTTGGGAATCGAGGGCGGAAAGTATGGTATAGGCCCTTGAAAAAAGATAATCACCAAACAGAATGGAGATCTTACTCCCCCATTTGGTATTCATCGTCTCGATATGCCTTCTTACTACTGCTTCATCAATAATGTCATCGTGTACAAGGGTTGCAGTATGTATGAGCTCCACAACTACTGCTAAATCAATATGTTGCGGGATTAGACCTCCTGCGCATTGACCTGACAGTAAAAGCAGTGCCGGGCGCAATCTTTTGCCCTGTATCTTGCTGATATGATACACTAAATCTGAAAGGCGCTTGTCTGCCGGAGACAAATCACTGTAAATACGCTCCTCTACCTCGCGCATTTGATCTTTTAAAGGTGCTAAAATAGCATCCGTACTCATCTAGTTTAAAACTCCTGTTATTTCCTGTATATGTTAATTTATAAAAGGGCTGAATATACTATCAAGAACTTAAAAAAATGTCAATTATGTTTTATCTCGATGTTTCCCTTGTTGTTTATGTCAAAAATCCCCTAAGTCTATTTTCTCATTATCTTTGATATGTTTATTTCCCTGCGAAAGTCTTCAACGATCTCGCCGTATACGCAATTCTCAACAGATACATTTTCATTAAAAGGAATAGTTCCGAGAACAGGAACAGAAGAGTATTTCTCTATTTCCCGGACAAAACCGTCATCCCCCTTCAACATATTAATAATTATTCCCTTAATTCGAATATTCCTGCTTTTGGCATATTCAACAGTTAAAAGGGTATGATTTATAGTACCCAGGCAATCTCTAACCACTATTACGAGTGGCAGGTCCATCTTGCAAACCAGGTCAGCAACAAAAAGGGTATCATCAACGGGCACCATAAGACCGCCAATTCCTTCAACAACGACAAAATCATGCCTGTTCGAAAGCACTTCGTACGCTTTCCATACTTTGTCAATATCTATCTGAATACCTGACTTCGAGGCTGCCATCGTTGGCGCGATTGGTGGTTTGAGACGGATAGGGTTTACAAGGTCATCATCGTCAGTACTATCAACCATTTTCTTCAGATACACGACGTCTTCAGAGACAAGTTTTCCATCTATCTCCTTTGCACCTGATGCAACCGGCTTCATGACACCTACATCCAGGCCGTGTGCCTTTATTGCCGCCGCTATCGCGCCGGCAATGACAGTCTTGCCGACTCCTGTATCACTCCCTGTTACAAAGACACCTTTTTCCATAAATCAGTCTTATATAATCCTGCATTCTATCGAATTGAACAAGCTATCTATCATCTTATTAAACCGAGCTCTATTTTCACTTAAAGGGGTATCACGATAGCCTTGTTTGATTCTGTATAATTGAAGGTTCTGCCCAACCCGGCCGAGCCATAACAGAAATGTTGAACTCTTATTAATTTCCTAAAACCAGCTTATCACCTTTTTTCAATTTCAAAACGTCTCCAGCGTTACCCAGATTCACTGATATTTCCAGATAACCTGAACTTCCAAATATTGCCAACGCCTCGTTATCTCCCACATCTGAATACGAACTACAGATACCGTTGATCCTCTTCCTGCCCATAGTAATTGGCACTCTTTCCGTCTCTACCTTCATCCTGTCAACAACTTCCTTATTAACATTAGTAATAAGATTACCAAAACCATCCACATATATAATTTCTGCAGTTAACTTCCCATCGGGAGAAAGAATCGGCTTAGGCAGATCTATTTTATTCACCTTGTCAATTTTTTCGCCAAGATCTTTATGGGCAACCCCTTTGGAGAGATGCGCGGCTACAGGCGCAAAGACATCACGTCCATGAAATGTATTACTGAGTCTTGGCAAGAACAACTTATTGTTAGTAACTTCCCGGATCGACGCAGATTCCTCCTTCGCAATAACAAACGAGAGCACTCCATTATCAGGTGCAAGGAAAAGATAATCCTTAGTTTTCAGACAAATAATTTTCCTATCACTCCCCACCCCATGATCAACGACAACCACATGGATTGTCCCCTTGGGAAAGTAATTATATGAATTATTAAGAACACAAGCCGCCTGAAAAGTATCCTGAGCAGTTATTGTATTACTAATGTCAATTACACTTGCCGACGGGTTGATACCGGCAATTACACCCTTCACAACTCCCACATATTCATCTTGTAAACCAAAATCTGTAATTAACGTTATTATCGATTGTTTTTTAGGCATACGTAAATCCTCAAAATAATTTTCTTTTTATTCTACAGATGCATCTACCTATCAGACCATAGCGGCCAATATTCTGAATCGTATTCTACTGTATCCACGCCCTTAATGCAATATTCGATAACTATCTGCGTCTCCCACCAGAAAAGAGTTTATCCAAAACCTCCAACAATAGGAATTTTAGCATTACAGTTTGTACACATTCCACCACTTATTTCAAATGTTTTAACGCTGAAACCAGCCCTTTCAATCAGCATTTTACCACAACTATGGCAATACGTGTTCTCCCACTCATGTCCGGGAACATTTCCTATGTAAACGTATTTGAGACCTTCTTTAATTCCTATCTCCCTTGCTGATTCTAAGGTGGAAACCGGTGTTGACGGCACATGTGACAACTCAAGATATGGATGAAATCTGCTGACATGCCATGGTGTCTCATCCCCAAGATTTTGCACAATCCATCCGGCAATGTCATGTAACTCTTCAGAACCATCATTATAACCAGGTACTACATTGGTTATTATTTCCACGTGCATATCCCATTTTGATTTTGCCCTGACTGCAGCGTCTAAAATCGGTCTTACACTCTTTATACCGGTAACGTCTCTATAGAAACAATGCCTGGAATCCTGCAATTCATCACTTACCCTGATATCAGTCCCTGATGAATCCTTTGCCGTGTAACTGTCAAAACCCTTTATGTCAACTCGGTAAGCATCTAAAAATGGCCCAATTGCATCTAATGCGTCCGGTTCTATATAACCGTTTGTCACAAAAACGGTGTATAGCCCTTTTTCCTTCGCTAATTTTGCACCATCAATTGCATACTCAAGCCAGATTGTCGGCTCATTGTAGGTCCAGGAAATCCCTTTACATCCGCTTTCCATAGAGCGATGTACCAGCTCTTCCGGAGAAATATAGGATGTTTCCCTGTCACTATTATCAATACGTGAATGAGCTATTTGCCAATTTTGACAATGACCACATCGCATATTGCATCCAAGAGAACCAAT
>CAXMPV010000191.1:0-3363 GCA_964195175.1 uncultured Thermodesulfobacteriota bacterium
TCTTTCGCATAGCCAACAAAAAAGGTAGCCATAACGCTCAAAGCTAGAGGGAACCAGACACAAAACATCAATATAAGCATGAAACATACCCAAAAGTGTTGTTGTTTGTCTTTTTCCCTAATTTTTTGCTCGAATAGATCTCGGGAGAATCTAATAGAACCAATCATTATCCAGCCTCCATCTTTTCCATAAGTTTGACGAGATGTTTGGCGGAGTATTCCCACTGAAACTTCTCGCTCTTCAAACGTCCCTCCAATGCCCGTGACTTTGTATATTCCGAATCTTCTAAATAACGTTGCAAAGCAGCCATAATGCTTTCAATATTATCTGGATCAACCAATTCAGCGCAACCTGAAGCCACTTCAGGCATGGACGCACAATTTGATGTAACGACAGCACAACCACTAGCCATTGCTTCGGCCACCGGCATCCCAAACCCTTCATAAAATGATACATAGGCAAATACACTGGCTGCGCTGTATATGGCGGGCAAGTGTTCCTGTGTAACATATCCAGGCACAATCACCTCTCCGCGCCTAACCATGGCTTGAAAATCCTTATCAACCAAATGCTGCCACCCTCTGCACCCTACTAAAACCAAGGGGTATCTCTGACGTATATTCTTAGCTAATAGAGAGTATGCTTTAACTAACCCGGCAATATTTTTTCTTGGCTCCAGAGTGCCAACAGAAAGTATATATTCTGAAGGCAAATCATAATGCTTCTTTATTGACTCAATATATTCATTCGAATAATTTTGTCGAAATGCAGGGGAAACGGCAGGAGGAATAACCGTTATTGCTTCCTGTTTCAGTCCATAAAACTCTTGAATTTCTGTTCGGCTAAATTCGGATACGGTGGTTACTTCTGTAGCATTATTGATTGAATCTGACAGCCCCTCTTCAAGCCATGACAATCTGTCCTCAGGATGATATTGCGGGTACCGTTTATGAGACAAGTCATGAATCGTCACTATTGATGGAGCATCTACAGGCTGAAGGATATAGTTGGGCTCCCAATATACAAAACCAGAATAACCTTTCAAAGCGCGCTGCTTATTTCTATTCTGCATTTGCTGCCTGACAGCCCTTGCGCCAGGAATCTTTCGTGCAACTGTCCGTAATAGAGGGTAGAGATTTTTTTTAACCCGGCTTATTTTATTATCTATCTTACCCGTGGGCGAATCCGCATTATGAAGCAGGCTTTCTAACCCTTGACGGTTATAGCATCCTAATGCGTCAAACCCTCTTATATCTTCAATGCAGTCATCTCGAACAAGCGAACTCAACAATTGATGAGTGTAACGACCAATACCGGTAATTGGAGGCGTTAAAGATGTAACATTTACCAACAATTTCAAACGAATATTACCTTCTCTTTAACAATCACAATTGTATGTCTTCCCGAAAACAAGATATTTTAAGACAAACAACCGTATATTTTTGCATAATCACGACCCATTGCCTTTGCCTGAAATAACTGTTCAAAGCGTTTTCGAGCACCTTGACCATATTGATCAGATAACTCAACTGAATCATGGAGGCATTGAAGGGCTTGCTTCAATTTTTCAGGCTGCGCGGGAGGCACTACTATTCCTGTCTCGGAGTCCTTATTGATAAAGGTAGTTCCGGTTTCTATCTCACATGAAACCAGTGGCTTCCCATACATAGCCGCCTCAAGCAAGCTGACCCCAAATGCTTCTGACCTTACATGTGATGGCAATATCACTGCTCGAGACAAAATCATTAATGATGCTTTTAACTCATCATCCACATGACCAAGAAAGTGCGTATTTTTAAGCCCTAATTTTAGGGCCTTATGCTTTAACTTTGATTCTTCCGGGCCCTGCCCTGCAATCAATAGCTTGAAATCAACACCTACCATTGCTTCAAGTAGATAATCCAATCCTTTGTAATAACGCAACATTCCGACAAACAAGAAGAAACCATCGCCATATTTTTCCTTGGCAGATTTTAAATTCAGCGATCCAGCTTGTGGATAACTGCGTTCATCCAACCCAATAGGAACAACAGAAACTTTATGCTGGAATCTGGAAAGTACCTGGCTACTTTTTGCGTATTCCGGAGAGGTCGCAATGATCGAATCTACACCTCGAAGAAAGCGGTCCATTAGAGGTCGATAAACTGCAAGCAATGCACGCTGTCTGATAATATCGGAGTGATAAGTAACAATCTTGCGCTTATTCGATTTAATAAAAAGATCTATAAAATCGGCAAAGGGCCAAGGAAAATGGAAATTAATAACATCAGCCCATTCAGCATGCTTCTCAATACTCTTTAGGGCCTGAATTGAAATACCACAAGACGCCACTTCGATATTCAGCGGGTAACGATAAACCTCTGCTTCTGGCCTCTGGAGAGTATCCATCGAATTACGCCTGGCAAGACATACTACGCGCGATACAACACCATGGGGCTGTGTTGAAAGGCAAATTTGACGAATAACCTCTTCAACCCCACCCTGGGTATCTGGCAGGTACGTACGGTATAGGTGTAACACCTTCAATTGATTAGGCCTTTTAGGCTATTTATTTTGGCTCCAGCCACCCATTCACAAGACTCAACTCAGCCTCAAGCTCACCCGTTAATCGCATAAGCTTAAATCGATTCCTTACATACTCGTATTTGGATTGATTTAGATCGCTCTGAGCCTGAGATTCATTGTGCTGTGCATTTAAAACATCAACTACTGTCACAATTCCATACTTAAATCCCTTATCCATCGCTTCCAGTGACTTGGCCGCTGAACGGGTAGCAGTCTCCAGCGCTTTAATTCGCTGAACACTTGAATTTACGCCAAGGAAAAAATCCCTCACCTCCTTGCTCTGTTTGCGATACTCAAGTTCATAATCAGATTTAGCTATCTGCAACCGATACCTGGCTTCCCTTACCCTTCCTGTCGTATTTCCACCACTAAAAAGGGGAATATTAAGCGTTATTCCTGCAACACCCGTTTCGGTCTCTGGCTGAGCAGAACTTTCAAAACCAATATCACTTGTTTGCGCACTGAGTTGTAACTCTACAACTGGTGCATATCGAGATTTTTGCTCCAGCAATCCTCTCTTTTCAGCATCAATTGCTTTTTCGAGTGCAATAAGACTTTGACTATTTGACTTTACTTTTTGTAGCCAGACATCAAGCGGATTCTTTAGCTCTACAAATTCAATTTTTTCCTTCAACCTATTTAAGCTACCGACCTCACTGTTTGTTAATTCACTTAATCCTTGCCGAGCAATCTGAACCGCTCTCATCGCTTCGATTTCATCAGCGAGTACCTTATCGAATCGCGCTCTTACTTCATATAAATCGGTAATTTTTGCATGTTTCATTTCATACAGTTTAG
>CAXMPV010000191.1:3373-3652 GCA_964195175.1 uncultured Thermodesulfobacteriota bacterium
ACTGAAGAGTTTCAAAGTACCGATCAACGATATCAATTATCAACTGATATTTAATATCTCTTTCTGCTGCAACTGACTGATCTGCCAATTTTTGACTACGCTTCCAACCATAAAATTTTGATGCATCAAAAATAGTTTGTCTTAGCGTAAGGCTATGTTTCTCGCCATCAAAAGTTTCACTAGGGAGCCCATTTCCTATCTCCCTTCGATGATTTCCAGACCAGTTAGAATATAGAGAAATCTGCGGAAGCATGAGACCCACTGCTTGTTTTTGACGCG
>CAXMPV010000192.1:0-3640 GCA_964195175.1 uncultured Thermodesulfobacteriota bacterium
TCATACCGTTTTTCATAAGAATCAAATCAGCATTATCCTGTACAAATGCACTTGTTGCACCCAGATGAATTATCGGACTTGCGGCAGGACACTGATCACTAAAAGCATGAACATGTGCCATCACATCATGTTTCACTCTGATCTCGTGCTTTCTGGCCGCATCAAAATTTATGTCGTCCTGGAATTTTTTCATTTCATTAATCTGCTTCTGTGAAATTGCTTTAACCCCAAGAGATTTTTCTGTTTCCGCCAATGCAATCCAAAGCTTTCTCCAAGTGCTATATTTCAATTGATCTGAAAAATTATAGCTCATCTCTTCACTTGCATATCGCTCGGCAAGCGGACTTTGATATTTGTCGTATTTCTTACTCGTTGGTTTCCTGCTTTTTTTCTTCATCCTATACCCAATCCCGGTTAAAGTGATATTGACTGGCCAGACATTATTTAAATTGATAAGAAAAAAAATGCCATCTTTAATATAAAGATGGCATTTTTATAATATGAAACCTCTTAATGTTTTTCAACTTCTACTTATTTTTCTCAATTACTTTTTTATTCCTTCTCAGGAGCATCGCTGACAATTGCATTAGTTGTCAACAGTAGCCCTGCAATACTTGCCGCATTTTGAAGCGCAGTTCTTACAACCTTTGCCGGATCAATAACGCCTGCCTTAACCAGATCAGTATACTTTTCTGTGGCGACATTAAATCCGTTATTACCGTCCATATCCTTTACCTTCTGAACAACTAAAATCCCGTTAAGACCCGCATTATCAGCAATTTGCCTTAGTGGAACTTCAAGCGCTTTCCGGATTATGTTTACGCCAACCTTTTCATCTTCATCAAGCCCTGCTTCCACTTTTTTCAAGGCCTTCTCTGACCTTAAAAGTGCAACACCTCCTCCGGGCAGAATCCCTTCCTGAGCAGCAGCCTTAGTAGCATGCATCGCATCCTCTAATCGAGCCTTCTTTTCCTTCATCTCTGCCTCTGTCGCAGCGCCAACACTTATCTTTGCTATTCCACCGGCAAGTTTCGCAAGCCTTGCCTGCAATTTCTCTACATCATAATCTGAAGTGGAATTCTCAATTTCATTTCTAATCTGTTGAACTCTGCCTTGAATCTCCTTTTTCGATCCACTGCCTTCAATGATCATCGTACAATCTTTATCGATAATCACCTTCTTAGCACCACCCAGATCCGATAGCTTAAGGCTGTCCAATCCTACTCCCAGGTCTTCAAATATCGCATCTGCACCAGTTACTGCCGCAATATCTCCAAGCATTGCCTTCCGCTTGTCTCCGAATTCAGGTGCTTTCACTACAGCACATTTCAATGTTCCACGCATCTTATTAACAACGAGAGTTGTAAGCGCTTCACCTTCCAGATCCTCAGCAATCACCAACAATGGCTTACCAGATTTTGAAATTTGTTCCAATATAGGCAAAAGATCCTTTAATGCAGAGATTTTCTTCTCATGAACAAGGATATACGGATCTTCAAAAACGACCTGCATCTTCTCTGTATCTGTAACAAAATATGGGGACAAATAGCCCTTGTCAAATTGCATTCCTTCAACAAGTTCCACTGTGGTTTCCAAACCCTGACCCTCTTCAACGGCTATTACGCCATCACTACCGGCTCTGTCCATAGCATTCGATATCTGCTTTCCAATCTCCGGGTCGTTATTTGCCGCAATTGTACCAACCTGTTCGATTTCCTTTTTTCCGGAAACCGGAATACTCATCTTAACGAGCTCTGAGGTTATTGCCTCCACAGCTTTCTCAATACCTCGTTTAATCCCAACAGAATTTGCCCCGGCAACAAGACTTTTCAGCCCTTCTGAATATATTGCTTCTGACAATACCGTTGCTGTTGTCGTACCATCGCCGGCAATGTCATTAGTTTTAGACGCGACTTCTTTTACCAGCTGTGCACCTATGTTCTCATACGGATCTTCAAGCTCTATTTCATTTGCTACAGTAACACCATCTTTTGTTATAGTCGGGGAACCAAAGCTTTTTTCAATGATTACATTTCGGCCTTTTGGACCCATTGTTATTTTGACAGCATTTGCCAACTTATTTATTCCATTTTTTATAGCCATACCAGCTTCGTGGCCACACAGTACTTTTTTACCAGCCATTCTGTTCTCCTAACTATTCAATTATTGCAAGAATATCATCTTCAGCCATCAACAGATACTCTTCACCATCAATATCAATCTCAGTTCCAGCGTAAGATGTAAATACGACTCTGTCTCCTTTTTTAACCTGAAACTTTGCCCTTTCGCCACTGTCTAACAATTTTCCATCACCAAGAGCAATTATTTTTCCTTCTTTTGGCTTTTCTTTAGCAGCATCCGGCAACACAATACCACCGGCAGTTTTTTCTACCGCATCAAATCTTTTAACTAAAATCTTTTCCCCTAATGGCTTTGTCTTCATTGCTTATTGTCCCCTTTCTAAGGATTGATTAACCTAACAATTTATTTCCAATAGTACTTTTCAAGTAATTGCTCTACCGCATATTTAATTATCTCTTTGTTTATCGGCTTGGATATTAAAGTGTACGCATCTGCCTCAATAGCCTCAAACTTTAAATCTTTAGAGGTATCTGCAGACACAAAAATACATGGAATCTGTATCTTCTTTTCCACTTTGATAAATTCAAACGTCTCGAAACCACTAAAATCCGGCATGTGTACATCCATAATCAACACATGCAACAATTCATGCTTTGCGATCTCAACGGCCTCTCTGCCACAACTAGCCAGATATGTCGTATAACCTTCAGGTTCGAATATATCGTTCAGGCTGGAACGACAATTATCATCATCATCAGTTATTAAAATCTTGTAATCGGCCTTATCTCGTTTCAACAGTGGCATCATAATATAGTTTATTTATTGAAGAATTATGTATTTAGCTAATAATAGCAAACAAAATGCCAATAAGCGCTATATGATTTTCACAGATAAAACACACGTAAGTAATTGTTTAAACATAGCTTATAATTATTACTCAAGCAATATCTATTCTGCCACAATGGCACACAAGATCAGAAACCAATTTTATTGCTGCCAATTTGGCATTTATTATTTACCAGCGGTATACATTTCACCACGCAAATGAAGCAATGTGAAATTGAACTCACCTGCAAGTGTTATAGCGGCAGCGGCAGCTGCAAATTCACTGGATGTCCCTATGCCCATAAACCTGAGGACTTCTCTAGCCGTAGGGCAAATCGGCCCTTCTCTGTTTGAAGCGACACCTACTTCCAGGTTCGGTAATTCTACTCCGAATATTACCTCATCACCCTTGATCTCAACGTATACGTTCTCTGTACAAGAAACATTATACGGACGCGGATTGACTTTAGTACCACGGTAGAGTGCGGGAATAATTTCCCCTCCCATTCCTGAGTAAACAAGCCCGCCCTGTTCCTGCATAACTCCCTGACGATCAATCTCCATATACGACAGCAATTTATCAATGCCTGCCTTACTCATCTTCTCGTAAGCCGGTATAGGCACTTTAACCTGTGCTGAGACATAACGTCCGCGTCGGTTTCTGGATGACGGTTTCAGATCTCCATCAAAACCCATAGCGATAAGGCTCTGTGCGAATGCAACTCCATTTGCA
>CAXMPV010000193.1:0-3637 GCA_964195175.1 uncultured Thermodesulfobacteriota bacterium
CTCCTGTTTTTCTCCATTTATGAAGAGAAGCATTATCGCCCCGGCTAGAGGCAGAAACGTAACTATAGTAAGTATCGGACAATTACAATTCATTTATTTAAAAACCTTAACTGCAAATGTTTACAAAAATAATATGGAACAGACAATGATAATAATTCCACCCAACATCATAGATAATGCATAGTTGCGCACAAACCCTGTCTGACAGAGTTTTAGTACTTCTCCTTTGAGTATGGTGATCCTTCCAACCGCATTTACAAAACCATCTATAATTTTCACATCTACGGACTTCCATAAGAAATTTGAGACTCCAAGGGTCGGTTTAACAAAAGTTGCATCGTATATTTCATCAACAAAATATTTGTTTAATATGATATTGTAAATTCTTTTAAACTTCTTAGCTACCGCACCGGGTAGCTCAGGTCTTGAAATATACATCACATAAGCCAGTACAATCCCGGCAATGGCGATACCTGTAGATATCCCCATCATAGAGAACATCAGGTTGGAAGAGACATGATGCGATTCACCCCCATGACCCAACCCGTGATGTCCGGCGCCTATGACCGGAGCAAGAAATTCGTTAATTACGCTCATTGTCGGAAAGCCCAGGAATCCACCAACTATGGAAAGAACGGCAAGCACTACTAACGGGAAGAGGATGCTCTTTGGTGATTCATGAACATGCTCCTCAACATGCCTGGTCATTTTTGATTTCCCGTGAAATGTCATGAAAAGCAGTCTGAACATGTAAAAGGCTGTCAGAAGTGCCGCTAAAGCACCAAGACCCCAGAAGAACAGATTACCCTTCGTATATGCCTCCAATAAGATTTCGTCCTTACTGAAGAATCCGGCAAATGGAGGTATACCAGCAATTGCAAGTGTACCTATAAAAAATGTTATGTATGTTATCGGCATATATTTTTTGAGAGCGCCCATCTTCCTCATGTCCTGCTCACCTCCCAGGCCATGAATCACACTTCCTGAACCCAGGAATAGCAGTGCTTTGAAAAAAGCGTGTGTAACCAGATGGAATACACCGGTAATGTATCCACCCAAACCACAGGCGAGGAACATATAACCTATCTGACTTACCGTGGAATACGCAAGGACTCTCTTAATGTCGTTCTGCACAAGGCCGATACTTGCCGCAAATAGTGCGGTGGTACCACCTATCACCGCAACAACTGTCATTGTAAACGGAGACAGTGTATACAGTACATTACACCTTACAACCATATACACACCTGCCGTAACCATAGTCGCCGCATGTATCAACGCACTGACTGGAGTAGGGCCTTCCATAGCATCAGGAAGCCATGTGTGCAGTGGAATTTGTGCTGATTTACCAACAGCACCTACGAATAGTAAGAGTGTTATAATCGCGGCAACGGCACTGCCTATCTGCAGATGTTCCGGAGCGGCGTGAAATACTTCAGTAAAGTCTATGGTATGAAAGGTGACAAATATCAGGAAGATGGCAAGGAGAAAGCCGAAGTCCCCTACACGGTTTACAATAAACGCCTTCATTCCCGCGGCTGACGCGGATTTCTTCTCAAACCAGAAACCGATTAAAAGATATGAACAAAGACCAACGCCTTCCCACCCTATAAACATGAGAAGGAAATTATTAGCCAGAACGAGAAGCAACATTGAGAAGGTAAACAGAGTCAGATAGGTGAAGTATCTATAGAAGCTCTTATCCTCATGCATGTAACCTATAGAATACACATGGATAAGAAATCCCACACCGGTAACTACCAGTATCATTACAACTGAAAGCGGATCTACCTGTAGACCGGCAATTGCCTCAAATGTTCCGGAGCCGATCCAGGTAAAATACTCTTTTTCAAATACCCTGTGTTCAGGCGAAAGTTTCAGCAGATCAAGGAGTACAAATCCTGCGACGATAAACGATAGCCCTATCGCAGCGCATCCTACAAAACCGACTATAGATTTGTTAAGCCTCTTTCCCAGGAACCCATTTATTATGGTACCTGCAAGCGGGAATAAGATCACAAATCCGATTAAGTCTAAAAAAGAAATCCCAAATTGATCTAACATTATCCTATTTATCCTTTTACCACTTCATTATATTTATATCATCTACATTAACAGTAGCTTTGTTTCTAAACAGGGCAATTATTATTGCAAGGCCAACGACCGCCTCTGCCGCAGCAACAGTCATTATGAAGAAAACAAAAATCTGACCGTCCATCGAATTCTGTTGACGCGAAAAAGTTACAAATGCGAGATTTACCGCATTCAGCATCAATTCAATACACATGAAAATAACCAGGGCATTTCTGTTAATTAATACGCCCACTGCCCCTATTGAAAATAGAATACCTGATAGTACTAAATACCATGTCAACGGAACTACCATCACTTCTCTTCCTTAATAATTTGTTTTTTTGCTAAAACTATAGCCCCTACAATAGCGGCAAACAAAAGTATAGATGCAATTTCAAAAGGTAAAACGTATTTTGTAAATAACATTTTACCTACAAGCTGTGTGTTCCCGATCTGATCCATAACCTCCGGAGTATACTCACCCTGTGCACCTTGATAAATTGTTCTCGTCATTATAACACCTATCATAACAACAAGGATCAAACCAAGAATAATGGCAGCAGGTTTCTGTAATGGCAGCTTATTCCTGTCACCTTCCAGATCATCTTTGTTCAGATTAAGCAACATGATAACAAAAACAAATATCACCATTATTGCGCCGGCATATACCATGACCTGTACAGCAGCAACAAACTGAGCATGCAATAGTACATACAAGACTGCAAGAGAAACCATTGTTTGAATAAGAAATACCGCGCTGTAAATCGGGTTCTTTTGAAAAACCACGCCAATAGCACAGGCAATCGTTATCAAACTCATTATTATGAACAGTAAACTTTCTAACATGGTATTAGATCTTATTTAGATTTTTTGCTGGTTTTCTTTTTAGCTTTTTTCTTAAGTGGCACTAACAATTTCTCTTTATTATAGATACGGTCATTCGCGTTTTCCGTAGCCAGCTCATAGTCCTGTCTCAGGAATATAGCCTCCTCCGGACAGACCTCTTCACAGTACCCGCAGAAGATACAACGGAACATATCAATTTCATAAGTCTCCGCATATCGTTTGCCATTCTGATCTTCGGCACCTTCAAGGTTAATACATTCAGACGGACAAACTGTAGAACAGAGCCCGCACGCGACACACTTCTCTTTGCCATCTTCATCCCTCTGCAACTCATGCAAACCCCTGAAACGCGGATATGGCGTCCATTTTTCATCAGGGTATTGCATCGTAACCACTTTAGATGGACTGAGAAAATGCTTTAACGTAAGCATTAAGCCTTGTATTAATGGTTTTATCATATTTTAAGTCTTCTTAAGAAAACGTTTGAAATATTTAAACGGTTCATAAAAGGGACATTACAACCCCTGTTATCAAAACATTTACTATTGCCACAGGAAGTAAAACCTTCCATGCAAACTGCATAAGTTGATCAATTCTGAATCTCGGAAAAGTAGATCTCAGCCATATAAAGAAGAATATGCACAGAGCCATCTTAATCAAGAACCAGACAACTGGCGGCAGGAACGGACCTCTCCAACCACCAAAAAAGAACGTAACT
>CAXMPV010000194.1:0-3624 GCA_964195175.1 uncultured Thermodesulfobacteriota bacterium
TTGCTTGAGAATATCACTGTATGGACTAGAGATCTGTTTCTTAACGTCCAGAAAGCTACAGCAGCTACCATCAGGCGTATGCCTCCGGCTATCAAAACCCCTCCTGTTATAATAACTGGAAACAATACAATCTTATAAAGCGTCCATTCAATGTTGCCATAGCGTGAACCGAAATAAAGGGCAGTGGATCCAATTATGAGATGAGCAGCTGTTGACACTTCGAATTTAGAAAATATCACCTGTCCTAATGGGCTGAGCGGCCTTACCAATACTCTATCAAACTCACCGTCCACAATCATCTTATCAAAATTAACCAACTGTGAAAAAATCATGTTGGTAAATCCGAAAGCGAATGCCTGCAGCGAATATAAGAAAACCATCTCTCCCACTGACCAACCTTTTATTTCGTGGAAGCGGTTTAACAGTATAAATAATAAGCCAAATTGACCAGCATAGAACGTTAATATAGCAAATATATAGAACAAAAAGCTTGCTTTATATTCCATCCTCGCTTTCATGGATGTAGTGAACAACGTTAGATAAATTTTTATAGATTCCACTTTATCCTCCCTGTATTATCAATTTTTTCTTACCGGCGCCCCACATAAGACTACAAATAACTCCCATTATCACAATCCATATTAATTGTGCTACTATTATCGATTGAGCTTCCGCCAAAGAAGCCCGTCCAATAAGAATAGTAGTTGGGTAATAGAGCATATATTGGAACGGAAGAAGATTAACTAATGGCTTTAAAAATTCAGGAAAGAAATCTATTGGAACTATTCCTCCGGAAAAGAAAGTATAAAAGGCATATTTAAAGAGCAGGAATGGGAATATTTCTATAAACCAGAAAGCAAGTAATCCCGCAATAAAGTTCATCATGGAGACCAATATATACCCGGCAATACATGATACAATGAAAAGCAAAAATCGTTTCACTTCAAACGGAATATATATATCAAAAAGAAAAACGGATATGATAACGATGGGAACAGTCCTCGCCATCATATGAAAAAGAGAATGCCCCACATTCTCGGCAAGGTTCATGAAGAAAAATGATGTTGGTCTTATAAGTTCCATCGCGATTGAACCGTCCATAACCTTCCGATAGATAATAGAATCATGCATCGTAAATGATATTCTGACAGCCATGACCAGTACTGCATACGTTACTATGGCAGTTAATGTATAACCATTATGCATCGTAGTATCAAACTGAGAATATAATGCTTTCCATAATGAGGTAAATATAAAGACATATAGAAAACCATTTACAATCCCTACGAAACAATCAAATCTATATGTAACCTGTTTCTGAAATGATACTGACACAAATTTTATAAAAAGTTTTGGATTCATCTCATTTGGCAGGCTATTCTTCTGAAGGCGTTGCCAGCATTGCACGATTGTTATAAATATTCCTGATTATGCTTTCCACAGAGGGCTCGTTTACAGATATGTCTTTTATCTTATATCGGGAAGCGATGGTACCAATAACATCACCGATACCAAAATTGTCATTATCAAATGTCAGCCATTTTTTGCAGCCCTGTTCACGCACAACGGTAATCCCGGGAATTCCCTGAATAATATTTCCATCATCATAAAACTCAACCTCTATCACTTTTTCATGCACAAACTTTTGCTTCAGCAACTCAGTCTCGCCGTCATACATTATCTTACCTTCCTCAAGAATAATAAGCCGTTTACAAAGTTTCTCAATATCGTTCATATCGTGAGTAGTAAGAATTATGGTAGTTCCCTCCTCACGGTTAATTTCTGTGAGAAAATTCCTTATGGACTCTTTTGCCAGAACATCAAGGCCAATCGTTGGTTCATCCAGAAAAAGCACTGGAGGATTATGGATCAGTGAAGCGGCTATATCACATCTCATTCTCTGGCCTAAAGAGAGCTTCCTCACTGGCATATCCATTAGAGGATTAAGACCAAGTGCTTTATCAAGTTTCTTCATTTGTGATTTAAAGTCAGACCGTGACACCCGGAAAATCACTCTCAGCAAATCAAAAGATTCACGTACCGGAAGGTCCCACCATAGCTGCGTTCTTTGACCAAATACAACGCCAATCTTCGCGGCGTTCTTTTTTCTCTCTTTGAAAGGAATAATTCCATTTACCTCAGCGCTCCCGGAAGTTGGCACAAGTATACCGGTCAGCATCTTAATTGTCGTTGATTTACCCGCGCCATTTTCACCCACATATCCTACAAACTCTCCACGCTTGATCTCAAAATCAATGCCATCTACGGCAGTTATCATTTTTCGTCTTCTGTAGAAAAGCGCTTTCAACTTTCCTGAAAATCCCCTTCCAGACTCACTGATATCAAAATCCTTACTTAAACCTTTAACCTTAATTGCTATATTATTCTGTTGCATATTTTCTAATTCATTAATACATAATGCGGTAAATTCGTTAATAATTTTGGTCTATCTTACTATAAAAGATATTACTTTGCCAGTATTGACTCTCTAAGTACAAAATGGTATATTGCACAAAGATTTTTCGTTCATTATTTTTATCTTTATCACCTTAATCGGAGGAATTCTACATGGCAATTCAAAACGGAAACATTTCAGCATACAGAAAAACTCAGGATGATATGGTAGCAAAGGTAACAATAATCAAAAGAGATTCGTTGACTCTTGATGTATATTACTTTAAGGCAGGCCAAGCTCTTGGGTATCACAGGCATCCAACCGGAGACCAGATATTCACTGTAGTAGAAGGTAGCGGCACTTTTAAGCTAGACGATGGTAGTGAAGAATCTTTAGAGATTGAACAGGGATCAACCTTTCTTGCACCTGCAAATGTGTGGCACGATCTTATCGATTCCGGCAATGGCAAACTAGTCGCACAACAAGTCACGAAACAGCCATCAGGCATGGAAAAGAAATAGAATGGATCTGTTGCTGTTATCCTCTTTTTGCTAACGTTTTTCTTGTCTGACGGGCTTGCTTTTTGAAATCGTTAGAGATTCAATATGATTTTTCAAGCAACAAAGGGTTATCCTTCGACTCCGCTCAGGATGACGTCACACTGAGCGGAGTCGAAGCGCTATCACCATTACATAATCTCCAATATACAAACCGATATTACTTCTTTTCTATAATCAGGTTTTCATAATCGTCAATATTGCAATTATAGCCTGGCGGAAGGAACGTTGTAGACGTATCTTCGACTATTAAGGCAGGACCCTTAATTCTGAAATGATTCTGCACGTTATTCCTGTTATAAATTCCCGCCTTTAACCACTTTCCTCTGTAATAGCATTTCGTCTTTCGGGTTAATGCATTCCCTTTCAATGGGTTAATATTCCCTCTCTTTCTAAGTGATGGCTTTCTCGTCTTGCCGATTACCCTTACTCTGATATTTACGACTTCTGTTTCATAGTTTGTATTTGAATAACCATAATTTTTTTTATGGAGTTTATGAAAATTCTTAATATAACCATTCTCAAATGGCAACATAAGCTCGTGAGACTGACCCACATATCTCATGTCTACAGAAACTTCTACTGAAATTCTGTTTTTCAGGATACCCTCAGAAAGAACATCTCTCATGCCCCGTGATATTAGGGGTTTAAATAAATTCTGTATTTTTTTGC
>CAXMPV010000195.1:0-3617 GCA_964195175.1 uncultured Thermodesulfobacteriota bacterium
AAAATCGTTTCGCCTGATGAGAATAAAAATGATGAGTTCTCAAATGGTTTGTTGTGGAAAGTAGAAACGCCAACGGGCCAGTCGAATTATCTTTTTGGCACCATGCACTCACAGGATCGTGCAGTATCACAGTTCCCACCCCATGTTCGATTGGCATTGGTACAAAGTCAGCCTTTTATCATTGAAACTGTACTTTCTGAAGAATCGAACAAAGTGTTTTTTGATTCAATCTTTTTTCCAGAAAAAGAAAAACAAGATGGACAACTGCTGTCAGATCTGATCGATGCCCCTATATATCAGTACCTTGAAGAAACATTGCCTGAATACGGTGTGCCAGTTGAAAAAATAGCCAGGCTAAAACCCTGGGCTGCTTTTACATTGATAGGAAGACCAAAACCCGTAAATGCGACAACACTGGATATGGTTTTGATACAAACAGCAAGATCACTCAATAAAACAATTATTAGTCTGGAAGATATGGAAGAACTGATCGGACCCATGGAGAAACTCAGTACTAGCGATCAAATCATTATTCTTAATGACACGGTTTGTAATCATGGACAGATTATTCAGGACAGTTGGGAACTGGTGCAACTTTACCTGGCACGTGATTTAGCCGGGATGATGGAATTTAATAATCAACCACACTATGACGAAGATGTATTCAATCGTTATATACAAGGTATTCTCTATGATCGTAATGAGACGATGTTGAAAAGAATCATCCCATATTTAAACGATGGCTCTGCGTTCATCGCAGTGGGAGCACTACACCTTGCTGGAGAAAAAGGACTGCTAAGGACACTCAAGGAAAAGAATTATAAAATCACTCGAGTTTACTAATGATGAATGTCTGCTTCATACTGAAAGCGGTCATTCATCCAATAGGATTCTCCTTAAAAGCTACTGCATCTACTTCAATCAGCATCCCATCTATCGCTAATTTTGGAACAGGGATTAATGTACTTGTCGGGAATATATTTTTATCCCAAATTTTATGCATCTCTTCAGTCCAAATTGACAATTTTTCCGAAGAGTGATCAACAATCAAAACTGTAATTTTCAGTGTGTTTTCCGGTTTCAAATCGTGTGAAGATAAAACAGCAAGTAAATTTCTCAAGGCAAACTGAACCTGTATTCTGAAGTTATTACTCAATTTATGGTTAGTGTCTTCCGCGCCACTCTGCCCAGAAATAAAGACTAAAACTCCATTTTCTGGAGAAATTACGGAATGACAAAATGCATAAGGTGTTGGGTCAAAGAGCGATGGGGGATTGTGAAAAGTTGGAGTATTGGAATCTTGTCTATTCATAATTTACTAAACCTTAGATGTGATTTTAGTTTCTTTATCAGAGTATCAACGAGTAGAGTTTTGGATCGATATTAGCATATCAATATTTAGTCCCATATTATGTCCGCTTACATAAGTAGGGGGAGCGTCAGTTGAATCCACGTTAGAGTAGAGCGTTTGGTTAGATTAATCATTTCTACTGTAAGTATCCTTCATATACGTTGTTCCCGAACTCATAACAATTTCCCATGCTAATCCAACATCCCGATCATATTTCGGATCTAACTCTTTTACAGTGGCTATTAATGATGCTGACCAAAGATCATATAGTTGAGGAGAAATGTCTATATTATCCTCATTATGGAGATGCGCTATCCTCTGCAAATAATCTGTAGCCTGATGACTTAAATAGAATTTCATCATGTGGTCAAATGATTCTTGTATCATTGCTTTCTGTTTTTGCATATCTGTATTTTGGAACTTTTCTCTGACATCTGGAGATGAATCAGTGAAATTTTTATAAAACTTACTAAAAAATATTTCGCCAGATTTGTCAGAACCAATCTCACCCAGATGTAGTAATCTCAAATAGCTCTCGTTGAAAATTTCCTCAAAATTTAACCTCATTATTTCCTCCTAGTTATTAAGCCAAATAAGAGGACGACCAAGCCAAAAATCAATTATTTTTATATTCATGTCCTAATGGATGTTCCTCATTCTAACTTGATATGGGGGAAAGGAAATACAGGGGCACTAAAATACCTAATGTGGGGGTATGAATATCTATTTTCCCTTATGTCCGCTTACGCTGGAAAGCAGACGTTCAGAAAAGCATGCTTACCCAGGAAAAAGGGGGGGTATGAAGAGGTCTAGGCGTCCCTTAACTAAAGTCTTTATATATTCCCTTGTTCGTCATCCAACGGCATGAAATACGATGCCATGACATAGAAGAAGATTTTAGAACCGGGATCAGGATCATGTGTTCGTTTAACAAAAGCCCTTTTCTTTTCCCGCTCATTTGTTTTGGGATTAAACCAAACCCAGTGAATATCCCCTGTTTTGTCACCCACTTTATCCATGTCGGCCAATGCGTCTTGAAATGAGTAGGGATCTCTCAGGTCTCCACTTTTTTGCGTCGCAAGACTAATTCCTATTCTTTCAGGTTGATAGCTGTGTGCAAAGATAACTCCTTTATCACTAACGACCATAATATGAATTGCACCATCAACGAATTCGCTTTTATTTGTATTGAATTCTAATAAAGCTTTATGAAGACCTTCTTTCTCGACCAAAGCAACTGCTTTATCAAACATAGCCTTTGCTTTACTTCTCTTTTCTTGCTCACCAAGATCTTCGGCTTGGCTCACTGGCAGTAATATTGAAGTTGCCAAAATTACGATACTTGTAAAATACAGAATATTTTTTTTCATAAGTCTCCTCCTGAATAGATTAGTTATGATTACATTAGATAGGATGTATTTTGAATTTCACTAACGCGTGTGCGCATAGATAAATAAATGAGAAGAATACGCCAGGAATTTTGGACACAGCACCCGTTAATTATACCCCCTTTCCCCCAAAAGAAATGATGTTTTAAGTGTAGACCAATTTTATGATTATTGAAGGCGATGCCTGCTAATTGGAGAATAACATAAATTCTATAGCTCTAGCCGAATGTCCGCTTACGCTGGAAAGCGGACATTAGCAGAATCTATTGAACTGGTACTTTCTTCCCTTTTAAGTTGCTAGATACCGGTCTTAATACAACCATGCATATCTCACCTAACGTCTATTGGGCAGTCGAATGGGTCACTTTGCTCAGTGCCTTCACGATTTTCTCAGCAGTGATCGGTGCCTCAGTAATCTGAACACCAATGGCGTTGTAGATAGCATTGGCAACGGCTCCTATTGGTGACACCAGACCACCTTCACCGACACTCTTGGCCCCGAATGGTCCATAGGGATCAGGATTTTCTACCAGGATGTCGGTCATCTTTGGCATATCACTCGCACCCAGCATCTTGTAATCGGTAAAACTGTTATTAAGGCATTTACCATCTTTGTCAAAATACATCTCCTCGGTCAATGCAAAACCAAATCCCTGATGAGCCCCACCATCAAGCTGGCCTTCAGCGATGGCAGGATTGATGGCCTTGCCAATGTCTGTCGCATTCACCGCTTCCAGTATCTTTACTTCACCTGTTTCCGTATCAACTTCCACCTCGGCAAAACAGGCGCCGAATGGCGGTGAATTATGTGCCGGGAAGTAACTGGAATGCCCCTGTATCTGTCCCGGTTCTTTATCACGTCCCCCGGTCTCTGGATT
>CAXMPV010000196.1:0-3242 GCA_964195175.1 uncultured Thermodesulfobacteriota bacterium
AGTTATCAGGACATATGGTCTGGAAAAACTTGACAGAAACCTTGCCTTGATACTTGAGGATTTTCATGGGGAAAACTTAAAGAGTTATCTCAATTCCAATCCATTTGATTTAAATACATTTCTATCCATTGCCACGCAATTATCAAATATTCTGGGAGGTATTCATGGATGTAATATCATCCACAAGGATATAAACCCCCGTAATATTATCATTAACCTTGAGTCTTTCGAAACAAAAATAATAGATTTTGGTCTCTCAACACAGCTTAAACGTGAGGAGCAGAGGGATGTCAGCCCCACATCACTTGAAGGGACACTCCCCTATATATCACCTGAGCAGACAGGCAGGATGAACAGGGTCATAGACTATCGTACGGACTTCTATTCGTTGGGGGTTACATTTTATGAAATGCTGACCGGCAATCTGCCATTTCAGTCAACTGATCCCATGGAACTCCTGCACTCCCATATTGCCAAGGCCCCTGAACCTCCTGCTGTAATAAATGAAGAGATACCCATAACAGTTTCTGAGCTTGTAATGAAGCTGCTCTCTAAAAATGCAGAAGAGAGATATCAGAGCTCATACGGAATCAGAAGAGACCTTGATGAATGCCTGAGGCAGTTAAAAGAGAGTGGTAAGATAGATGTGTTTGAAATTGGCGGTCACGATGTCAGTGATAAATTTAATATATCACAGAAGCTCTACGGTAGGGAAGCTGAAATTGATACACTTATTAAAGGTTTTGAGAAAGCAGGTATCGGAAATACATCGTTGATGCTGGTTTCCGGATATTCAGGAGTTGGCAAGTCTTCCCTTGTCAATGAGGTGCATAAGCCGATCGTAAGTAGAAACGGTTATTTCATATCAGGAAAGTTTGATCAGTACAAGAAGAATGTTCCATACAGCGCCTTGAGCCAGGCTTTTCAGGGACTGATACAGCAACTTTTGACTGAAAGCAAGGAGTGCCTTGATGGCTGGAAGGAGAAGTTATTAAAAGCCCTTGGCCCAAATGCGCAGGTCATTATAGACATTATTCCGGAGTTAGAGCATATTACCGGCAAGCAGCCTGTCACAACAGTATTGGGACCGCAAGAGACACAGAACAGATTTAATCTTTTTTTTCAGAGGTTTGTGGATACTTTTACAAAGGAAGAGCATCCACTGGTAATCTTCCTTGATGATCTGCAATGGATTGATATGGCCTCACTCAATCTGATAAAGGTTTTAATGACAGATCCCGATGATAAGCACTTGTTCATGATAGGCGCTTACAGAGATAACGAAGTAGAAGAACATCATCCACTTATGATGGCACTGGATGATATGGAAAAATTCGATGTTGTTGTAGATCATATATCACTATCTCCACTAAAAATTACCCATATTAATCAACTGATCTCAGACACATTATATTGTGACAATGAAGGTGTCAGGCTTCTATCAGAATTGATTATGAAAAAGACAGACGGTAATCCCTTTTTTGTAAATCAATTCATGAAATCTCTTTATGAAGAGAAAATGATAGAATACGATTATTCTGGAGGGAATTGGCAATGGGCCATGGATAGGATAGAGGAGAAAGATATTACGGATAATCTGATTGAGCTTATGGTTGGCAAGATCATGAAGTATTCAAATGATACCAGGAATGTCTTGCAAATCGCGGCATGTATTGGAAACCGGTTTGATTTAAAGACACTCTCCATGATGAATGAAGCGTCTCAGGGAGAGACGTCATTACATCTCTGGGAAGGCGTTAAAGAAGGACTGATCATTCCAGTGTCAGATTCAAGATATTTGGTTCCTGGCCATAATACTGGATCTGAAACCGGTAGTGATGAAAAAACCATTCCCGTATATAGATTTTTCCACGACCGTGTACAACAGGCGGCCTATTCATTAATATTGGAAGGTCAGAGAAAGTCTTTTCATCTTAATATAGGCAGGCTTATTTTAAAGAACAGCTCGCATGAAGAGATAGAAGAAAAGGTTTTTGACATAGTTAATCATCTCAATGCCGGAGCAGAGTTAATAACTGATCAGGATAAGAAGTATGAATTGGCAAGGTTAAACCAGAGAGCCGGTATCAGGGCAAAGACATCAACTGCGTATAATGATTCATTGAAATATTTTTCAACTGGAATGAAACTGCTGGGAGATGATCATTGGAAGTGTCAGTATAGGTTAACACTCTCTCTGTATGAAGAAGGAGCAGAGGCCGCATACTTAAGTGGTCATTTCTCACGAGCAGGAGAGCTGCTCGATACAGTACTTAAAGAGGCAGAAACAATACTTGACAAGGTTAAGGCATATGAAATAAGGATTCAATATTACGTTGCGCAAAATATGCTTGTTGAGGCAGTTGATGCAGCATTAGAAATACTAAAGCCTTTAGGTGTTCCTCTTCCTAGAGACCCAGAGGAATCTCTCATTCAGCAGAACCTTGACATGACCCGGAAAGCCCTACTAGGGAAAACTATAGAGGACCTTAAAAATCTGCCTCAAATGGCAGATCTCCAAAAGCTTGCTGCAATACGCATATTAATGAATGCTTTTTCTGCTATATATCATACATCTCCCATATTGTTTCCCATTATAATATGTAAACTGGTACTACTATCTCTCAAGTATGGCAACTCTCCATATTCTAGTTTTGTATACGTTATTTACGGTGCTTTATTGTGTCGATCAGCAGATGGGATAGAATCCGGATACAGATTTGGCAAATTAGCCTTGTATCTGAGAAATAAACATGATGCTAAAGGACTCACGGCCAAGATAAATATGATCTTTAATCTTTATATTAAACACTGGAAGGACCATATAAAGGAGACACTAACTCCATTACTTGAAGGATATCAGATTGGTCTTGAAACGGGAGATCTAGAGTATGCCAGCGGTAGTAGCAGCATATATTGTTTTCACTTGCTTCATGTGGGTACGATACTGGCAACTGCAGATCAGGAGATGGCAAAGTATCATAACGTTGTCAAAAAGCTCAAACAAAACAGATCACTGTATGCTATTGAACAACACTGGCAGGTTGCCTTAAACCTGTTGGTACACAACCCAGACAAATACAAATTGAAGGGTGATGTCTTTGACGAAGGTAATATGATACCAATCCTTCTCAAGGCACAAGACCATACTGCACTGCATACCTTATACGTCTATAAAGCCATGCTATGTTACCTGTTTAATGATTATGGCCAATCTGTCGATAATAGCATGGCATCGGAAG
>CAXMPV010000196.1:3317-3580 GCA_964195175.1 uncultured Thermodesulfobacteriota bacterium
ATATGGCAAAAATAACCGAACACCAGAAGCAGATGAAGAAATGGGCACACCATGCCCCGATGAACTACCTGCACAAGTACTACCTGGTAGAAGCGGAACTGGCAAGAGTGAAAGAAAAAGACATACAAGCCATGGATCTTTATGACAAGGCAATAACACTGGCGAGAGAGAACGAATATGTAAATGAAGAGGCCCTTGCCAACGAGGTGGCGGCAAGGTACTATCTCTCAAAGGGAAGAGACAAAATAGCCGGTGTATACATG
>CAXMPV010000197.1:0-3273 GCA_964195175.1 uncultured Thermodesulfobacteriota bacterium
TGGCTTTTATAATCGGTTCAGCCTCTTTGGAATAACCAAAATCCTGTGTCAGGAAATACGCAGAGCATAGTCCCTCAGTACGGGTTGCCGTAGGCGAGGTGATAAGTACTCGACAAAGATAGCAGCAGGAGAGCAAAGGTAATTAAGAATCGCCTGGTTATTGATTTAGATGGTGAATTCAGACGATGATACTGTTTAGAGGCGTAACTGAGTGCAATATTGATTGTATCAAGTGTAAAGGAGATCTGCCTTGCCATCATTTTCTGTAAAATGTTTAAGGTTTTATTCTTAAGAAAACCTGTTTAATATACGAGTGATACATTTTACATACTAAAATGTAATTAGCAAAACTTTATAAGGGTAATTGTAGGTAAACTACTGTACTCCGGGGGGGGAATTCAGATTTGTTTGTGACTGGTTGTAAGACGAGGTGGCAGCGCCATAACAGGCATTGAATAGGGTGCTTACGGGTCGCGAGTTACGAATGACCACTGACTCTTGCCTTTATGTTTCTTGCTTCTCTTCTCTTGCTTTATGCTTCTATCATCTATCATTCCTTCATTTTCCTTTAACTGTCCTTGATACAATCCGCTGAGTGGTCTCAAATCTGGCTCCATTCTCCTGCATAAGAAGGGTTCTTTCCACTCCGCTCTTTCTGGACAAAACTACACTGTCCTTGTTTATTGCAGTTACCTGCTCATCTCCCACCCATTTGCCTGTTTCTACCCATACATGGTTGATATTGGCTATGGATTTTCCGTTACTCCTGAAAATGCCTCTTACATTGCTGGCAATCATTCCCTCTATCCATTCTCCCGATTCTGAGTTAGCATTATCAGATGCCTGCGATTTCTTTAAGAAATTTACATCGAGGGGGAGAGCAAAAGGGTCACGCATCAACACTTCATCCTTTACAGGATTCGACTCACTGTTCGCTCCGTCGCCGCGTATATCAGCAACGCAAACAGCTGAAAGTCTCAGGATAATGATAGTAGTAAATAAAAATAGTTTTGTTTTGTTTAGTTTCATAGTTCTATTTAAAAATGTCCGAAATTTAAGTATTACGCATTTTGTTAAGATAATAACCTACTTGGCGGCAACAATATCGTTAGCCTCTTTTTTGTTGTAAACGTTTATCATTATATTCGACACCATCTGTGGATACAGTTTTTCGTCACTGCTGATCTCAAATGTATCAATGATAAGGAACGTTGCCAGGTCCTGTAGCACGCTTATGAACTTTTCCATTTTGTCGTACCTGCCCTGCAGGTTGATATCAAAGGCGACCTTGATATATCCGGGAACTTGTCCGGGAAGGGCAGTATTGGCACCGGCGTTTGTATTTCCCTTCGCGTCAGGTGCAGGAGGGGGTGGTGGTTCTATCACCCTTGTGGACATCTTTAATACCTTTAGGTCAAGACGCAGCGCCTCTTTTTCTATAGTCTTAATTATTGGAATTATCTCTCCGCTTGCGACAATCTTGGTCCTGATAGTGCCGAGTTGTTTTTCAAGAGCCGCTACTTCCTCTTCCATCTTTTTTATCATGGTAGAATGTTTTTTAGCGGTGCTGATTTTCTTGTTGTGATCAGCAATTACCCTGTTTATATCGGCTACCTTTTTCTTTGAAGGATCAAGATATAGCTGATAGAATGCCGCCAACATGGCTAATGCTCCGATAATTCCGATCATTAGGCATTTCTTTTTATCTAACTTTGGTATATCAATTTTTAGTGCCAAGTCTATTACCTCCTAACCCGGACAAGCCGGATAATCACAAATCTAAAACTGAAATATATTACATAGTATTGCATAGACAGCTTATCTGGAATTTTAAACCTTCGGTTGTATAATTCTTGTCTTGCTCCAGATGGATAAGCCGTACGTCATCAAATCTAATAGAGTCTTCAAGGGAAGTCATGAAATCTGAAATTGCAGAGCCTCTCTTATCCAGAAAAAATGCTGTTCCCGTTACCTTTACTTTCTTTTTTTCTGCTGTGGATGATTCGGAGAGAAAGCTGATATATTCCAGACGTATATTGTCTGCAGTATGTAGCCTTATATCTTTTAGTAACACAGCGGAATCGATATCTTGTCTAAGTACCTGAGGGTATGAGTCCCTTTCGGTCAGCAGTCTTCTTTTTTCGGAGCTAAGCTGCAGAACCCGTGTAGTAGCAGAGCCTAAAGATGATAACTCCTTCTTTTTGCCTTCCAGTTCAAATTTGGCACTGGCCACTCCTCCGGAAACATTTAAATAGAAGACAAGCATTGCCATGGCTGCTACGCCGATAGGGGCTGCAAGTGCACTAATAGAGGCGATTTTTCCTTTCTTTTCCATTCCTGAGATGAGGTTCAATTCGTCTCTCTTCCATGTGGCCAATCCATATGCAGTAACTAAAGAGGGAGTGCTCGCTGCAGTAATCTCCTCAGATACTCCTTCTGCGTATTTTGCACCAAGTGTGGGATTGGCAGATTCTACTTCCATACTCAGCTCATTTGCCAGAAATTCTCTTAAGCCTTTCAGTTCCGAACCTCCGCCGGAAATGATAATCGTTTCTACATGGGGTACATTAAACTCTGTTGTGTAGAAATCAAAACTCGCCTTGATCTCGCTCAAGAGCTTTTCCAGAACAGGCCTCATGAGCATAGAGAGATGGGCAAACGATATACCCTCCTTTGTCGCACCGGTTTTTTCCGGAGAGGGAAATCCATGTTCGCGTTTTAAGGCATCTGCATCGTCATATAACAGTGTACGAAGTTCTTTGCCGGCTTCACTTATCGGTGCTGATATCAGTGACTTTGTAACGTCATTGCCTCCAAGATTAATAGACCTGGTAAATTCCAGTACTCCTTTATTAAAGAAGCTGATGACGGTCCTCTCATAACCAATATCCACCATAGCGCTTACTTTATCTATCTGCTCGCTACTACGCAGTGAGAACGTTTTCCATTGTACCATTGGGGCCACGCTGATCGCGACAGGCTTCAGGCCGGCAGCACGAGCAATGGAGAGCTCCTGCTCTACCAGCTCTTTGGGGGCAGCAACCAGGATAATATCCAGCTTGTTTACTCCATCCACCTCCTTATCCCCTACAATCATATAATCCATAACTATCTTGTCGATGGGGATGGATACGTATTTCTGCACCTCAAAAGGCATCGCTTCATCCAGCTCCTCTTTTGGCATTGTCGGCATGGTAATACGTCGGATGAAGACCTGAGGCCCTGATACCATAATGACAACCTCTTTGCCAGAAATGCGTCCCTCTGCCATAC
>CAXMPV010000197.1:3283-3555 GCA_964195175.1 uncultured Thermodesulfobacteriota bacterium
TTAACTCAGTCAGTACCTCCGGATCTCTTCCTTTCTGCCTTGCTTCTCTATCTGCTTCTGACATTGCAAGGCACTCTATTTTTTGACCGGTTCCGTTGGCGTATACACCTAATGCCTTTACGGAGTAGTTGCCTATGTCCAGACCTATCAGACGTTTTCCTTTACTTTTATTTGAAATCGAAGAGAATATTTTATTTACCATAGTTTCTCACTTTCCTAATTAGCAGACACTGCTTCATGCGATGATTGGACAACCACAATCGGCATTGACC
>CAXMPV010000198.1:0-3547 GCA_964195175.1 uncultured Thermodesulfobacteriota bacterium
GTCAGTGCTATGGTTGTACTAGTCATGATGATTGCATATTGCATCTCTCTCAAAGCACAGAAGATAGAATAACGCATCTGATTCCGGATTCCCATTTTCTCTAAACAATTACTTTAATAAATTCCATTATCCTGTTATCCTGTCAAAAAAGAATAACTTATTAACAAATTTTTTATCTATCATCCATGCCAAATCCACTCTTCGCATCGCAGAGCAGAATTCTTAAGATATGTATCTTTGCAACTGGCTGCGCAGGCATTGTAGCAGAATTTGTACTATCCACTCTCGCGAGTTATCTCCTCGGTAATCCCATACTCCAATGGACTATATTGATGTCCCTGATGCTCTTCGCAATGGGACTGGGATGCAGAATCAGTAAATACATACTGAACAATCTGCTTGATAAGTTCATTTTCCTGGAATTCGCACTCTCCATTCTCTGTGGTATTTCTGTAGCACTATGCTATTGGTCTTCTACATTCAGCAAGAGTACCGGACTGTTCATATATGCTTTCAGTATATTAATCGGACTGCTGATCGGCGCTGAAATACCACTGGTGACCCGGATGAACGAATCTTATGAAGAGCTCCGGGTTAACATCTCATCCGTTATGGAGAAGGATTATTACGGTGCACTGGTGGGAGGTATCCTCTTTGCATTTTTTGCACTGCCATATTTTGGCCTTACCTATACACCAATCGCCCTCGGAATAATTAATTTCCTCGTAGCATCAATTCTATTCTGGAGATTTAGGCATCTGCTGCACTACAAAAAAGCGATAAAGATCTCATTCTGGTCAATTACTGCATTCTTCATGATTTTTATCTTCGCAGTCAAACCTATCATACTTTTCAGTGAACAGAAAAAATACAAGGACCGAATAATCTTCGAGCAACAGACGTCATACCAGAAGATAGTTATTACACAATGGAAGGATAAATTCTGGCTCTTTATAAACGGAAATGAGCAGTTCTCAACATTCGATGAGGAGAAATATCACGAACCGCTTATACACCCTGCAATGTCACTTACAGAACAGAAAGGAAACATACTGGTACTTGGCGGTGGAGAAGGTCTCGCGGTAAGGGAGATCCTGAAATACAAGGATGTAAAGACCGTAACCGTTGTTGACCTCGATCCAGTAATGACAGAACTGGCAAAACATAATCCCATTATCACAGAGATTAATCAGAATGCTATGGTAGACCCAAAGGTCAACGTCTTAAACATGGACGCCTTTACATTTATAGAAGATAGTGAAGAGTTTTACGATGTTATTTTCGTGGACTTGCCTGATCCCAATTCTGTCGCTCTGTCCCGTCTCTACTCCCGGGAGTTCTATTCACTCTGCCAGCGGAGGCTCAATAAATACGGCATAATCGTCACACAGGCATCCAGTCCAATACACTCTCCGAATTCGTTCGTCTGTATAATTAAGACAATGGAATCGGCAGATTTTACCGTACTACCCTATCACAACAACATCCCGACACTCGGCGAATGGGGCTGGTGCCTGGGAATGAGAAAAGAAGTTGTGTCAAACGATATGCTGAAGAAAAAAGTAACTGAAATTGAACTGCCTCCCCCACATACCAGATTTCTGAACAAGGACGCCATCGTTTCAATGGTGAACTTCGGAAAAAGAGTTCTGGAGAAGAAGGAGAATGTAAAAGTAAACACTATCCTCGACCCCATTATAGTAAAATACTATAAAAAAGGTGCGTGGGATGTTTATTGATTGAAGATTCAAAGGTAAAATAGAGCTATTTACGGGTTACCGATTTATTTGTTTATTTTAAAGATCTGTTTGTATAAAATGCGGTTTTAATAGACGACAGTCATGATAAGGAAAGTATATAATGATGAAAGTCAAATTTTATGGGACAAGAGGTTCGATTTCTGTCTGTGGCCCCAAATTTCAGGAATTCGGAGGTAACACTACATGCTTACAGGTTACTGATATGAAAACTAACAGGATCGGTATCTTTGATGCAGGTACTGGCATCAGGGATCTAGGCAACGATCTTGTAGCCAGTGGCCATGAACAGGATCAAATTTTTATTGTGTTCACCCACTTTCACTGGGACCATATTCAGGGCTTTCCTTTCTTTGCAAAGGCCTATGATCCTAAACAGAAAATTAACATTTTTACTATGGGAAAAGGCAGAAATACTGAGGAGATAAGAGGACTTTTTACGACACTGATGCAGAGCGAATACTTTCCTGTACCTTTTGACAAGATGGGTGCCAGTTTTGAATTCATGCATCCTGAAGTCTCCAGCGGTATATTTGGCCCCTCTTCATGTCAAGGTAACGGCCAAACAGGCATAATCACCCTTGTAACGCCTATGGCTATAGATTAGAGCATAAAGGAAAGGTCTTTGTCTTTTGGACAGATATAGAGCATGGAGATGAGATAGACCAGAATGTGGTAGAGCTTTGCAAGGATGCAGATCTGTTAGTCCATGAGGCACAATACACCAGTGAGGAGCTGAAGGCCAAGAAGGGTTGGGGACACAGCAGTTATGAACAAGCTATTCAGGTGGCTGAAATGGCAGGTGTAAAACAACTGGCCATCACCCACCATGACCCGGATCATAACGATGAATTCCTGTTAGGGATGGAGAAGCAATGCCAGGAAAGATTTCCAAATTGTGTCCTGGCCAGGGAGAAGATGGAAATTGAAATTAAGTGAAGAAACAGATCATTTTCTCACTTACAATGAAAAACTCTTTATATTTTGATACAGAATTTACATGGTAAAGAACATTTACAATTCGCTAATACAAACCTGTTCCAAGGATAGATTCCTTTTTCTCCTCATCTCTATATTGTGCTTACTGGTTATTGCCCCCATCTTTAAGGACTTTATCGGAATTCGTGTCCTGATGGATATATTTTTCACGACTACCTTGATATTCGGAACATACGCTGCAAGCAAGAAAACCTATATTACCATTACCGCTGCATCACTTGCCTTGCCGATGCTAGTCTCAATCTGGCTAAGCCGATTTGTAGATATACCTTCTCTTATTTTCGTGGGAGATTGCTTTGTAATAGCATTTCTGGCTTTTCTGGTAGTAGTTATCCTGTCATTCATATTCAGTGAACGCAAAGTTACCATCAATGTTATCTATGCATCAATTGTTGTTTATCTGCTCATTGCCATAATGTGGGCGTTCGTATATTCAGTTTTGGAGTGCATTCATCCGGGATCTTTTGCCACTGGAGAAGGTCAAATTGAGGCAGGCAGGCGCCTTTATATTTACTACAGTTTTGTTACTATCACAACATTGGGTTATGGAGATATCACTCCCACAACGGACTTGTCGAACACCTTCTCATTTCTTGAGGCTGTCACCGGACAGCTTTATATAGCCATATTGATAGCCAGGCTGGTCGGTATACAGATAGCACAATCAATGAATAGGAAAGCAGAGTAAGCGGCATATAAACACATTATCGACCGATTGGCAATGTAAGTGTCGGCGTTTCAACTTTTATCTGACCAGCTTGAATAGCAAAAATCTGACTAAAAAGTGCATA
>CAXMPV010000199.1:0-313 GCA_964195175.1 uncultured Thermodesulfobacteriota bacterium
GAACAGATGGTTGTTTCTGCTATGAGCCATGGAGCGCACGATTATATATTTAAGGGTAATTTCTCCCGCTTGCTCCCGTCTATAGTGCGCGAGATGAAAAATGCGAACATGCGTCGTGCTAAGCAGGAGGCTGATAGCCATATTTATCAATTGGCCTACTTTGATGAGCTAACTGGGCTTCCTAAGCGTAATCTATTTTGTGAAAAATCATCGTTAATGCTTCCGGGATTACCGGATTCTAGGAATACCAACATATTTGCAGCAATGTATTCTATCTACATGAATCATCTGATGCGAATTAATAATACATATG
>CAXMPV010000199.1:323-3545 GCA_964195175.1 uncultured Thermodesulfobacteriota bacterium
TTGCATTTTTTAAGTGTAATATGCGTGACCGTAATGAGGTTCAGAAATTTGCAGACCGCATTATGGCTTCCATTGCTTCTCCATTTATTATTGATAGGCTGGAGTTTTATGTCACTCTAGGTATTGGAATATCTGCTTATCCGGAGGGTGGTGATGATGCATCAACGCTATTAGGAAACGCCGAGAACGCTAGATCTCATGCCAAAAAATCATATGATAATAACTGTAAATATTATATTAAAGAAATGGGTGAGGCTTCATCCAAGCGCTTAGTGTTGGAAACTTCGTTACGTAAGGCAGTGGAAAGAGGAGAAATGATACTGCAATATCAACCAGTTATTGATCTTAAAACAGGAAACTGTACAGCGGCGGAAGCATTAATACGTTGGAATCATCCTGAATTTGGGTTGCTTCCTCCCAATAAATTCATTCCTCTTGCAGATGAAACTGGCCTCATTATTAAAATTGGAGAATGGGTACTGTATCAGGCGTGTAAACAAGCGAAAATGTGGCATGGTACATCATCTAATCCAATATCAGTTCTAGTTAATGTTTCAGCAGTACAGTTGGGTCAACCACAACTAAAAGAACATGTAGCTAATGTGCTAAGCAAAACAGGACTTCATCCAGCTTGTCTTGAATTAGAAATCACTGAATCAGTCTTAATGCAAGATGCAGAAACTAGCATCAATACATTACATGATCTTAAAGCGATGGGAATAAAAATCGCAGTAGATGATTTTGGTACTGGCTACTCATCCCTGGCTTACCTCAAACGACTTCCCATAGATATTTTGAAGATTGACAGAACCTTCATTCGTGATCTCTCGATTAACTCGGATAGTTCAGCGATCGTGACAGCAATTACTGCTCTTGCAAAAAGCCTTAACTTAACAATTGTTGCAGAAGGAGTAGAAACAAAGGAGCAGTTTGATTATTTATGCATTAAAAAATGTGATAGAGCGCAAGGCTTCCTTATCAGCAAGCCCCTGAATACGGATGCTATAGCGTGCTTCCTAAAGCCGTATCAAACAGAAATTTGATCTAATCAATATCCTGTCTCATCTTATTACTAAGTTCTTTTCTAGAGCTATTTTTACATTACTTTTATATTCTGCCTCGTTATTAATAGGATCTTCATGAAAATTCATGTAAGAAGAATTCCTACATAATAGTTAACAAAAATCCTACTACGGATTTAGAAAACCTCCCATTTACCTTGCACTATGTCTTAAACGAGAATGAGCTCACTGTCTCATTCAATTCGTTCGAGACTGCACGCAAACTAGAAAGGGGCACACAAAATGGATACCAACCAGATTCTAGGAGAAATCAAGGAAATTAACCTTGGATACATTCTACTGGCACAGAAGATGCTCCGGGAAGACAAGGCTGCAGCAATGTACCGTCTGGGGATTGGTCAGAATGTTGCCGAAATAATTGAAAACCTAACTTCCAGTCAAATCTTAAAAATGGCCGCGTCAAATACGTTGCTATGTCGATTCCGGTTTGATGATCGTTTGATCGCAGAAATGCTAACAAGCCATAGCCAAGATCATGCCACATCCATGTCACATGCAGCCATTCTGATTGCTGGTCAGCCAGCTGAGGTAATGGTCTAGGTTTTTTTCTAAAGGTTGCTCCTTATGCGTAATAAAAGCATCTTATCTGAAGCAAAGGAAATCCAACTCGTGACAGAGCTAATTAGGCTTGGTGCCCGACTACAGGTACTAGAGACTAATTCCAATTTAAGCCGCGAAAGATTAATAAAATTATATAAAGAAATAAAAGGGGTTTCACCACCAAAAGGAATGCTTCCATTTTCTGAAGATTGGTTCATGAGTTGGCAAGCCAATATACATTCATCACTATTTATCAATATTTATAACTACCTCATTGCACATACTGAAGTTCAAGGTATTGATGCCATCATAAAGGGATATAAGCTTTACCTAGAGCATATTGAGTTAAATCAGCTTGAACCAACATTAAGCCTGACACGAGCATGGACCCTAATTCGCTTCATCCGTGGCGAAATACTGTGTACTGCTCCATGTAACAAATGTGGGGGAAATTTTGTAGTACACGCGCTTGATCTTCACACAAACCTTATTTGTAAGCTTTGTAACATCCCATCCCGTGCCGGAAAGACTAAGAAATCTACACATGCTAATGCAGCGCATATACCACAACTTAGTCCAGCCTAGGAATAGTCGTCAAAATGAAGTCGCGCCACTTTAGTAAATATTAGAAACAGTATCAAATACTTATCGTAGCAACTAGTTTTCTATAGCCATTTTGGCATAACAATTTTACGAAAAGACTACTACTATGAATACCGCCGTCGAAACAGTAAATAAAGCGCAATTTGTTGAAAATTGTACACCACTAGTTAAACGTATTGCTCATCATATGATGGCTAGGTTACCAGCCTCCGTACAAGTGGATGACATTATTCAGGCAGGAATGATTGGTTTGCTGGACGCGATCAAACGCTACGAAGGTTCACATGGTCGACAATTTGAAAGTTATGCAGCACAACGCATACGTGGCTCCATTCTAGATGAATTACGGGAAGCAGACTGGTTGCCCCGTGGAGTTCGTAAAAAAAGGCGAAAAATCGAAGCAGCGGTTAGGAGGCTTGAACAACGTATGGGGCGCGTCCCTAGCGAGCAAGAATTAGCTACTGAATTAAATATACCTCTTGAAGAGTACCAAGGAACACTACAAGATGCGCGTGGTGGTCAGTTAATGTTTTATGAAGATTTCCAGAAGGCTGATGATGAGCCATTCTTTGACCGTCTCTGCTCTGATTCACAAAATGATCCCTTAGATCTCCTAATGGATGAACGTTTGCGGACAATGTTGGTAGATGCGATTGCAGACTTACCATCACGAGAGAAAATGGTAATGGGTATGCACTATGAACAAGAAATGAATTTGCGGGAAATTGGTGAAGTATTGGGCGTAAGCGAATCACGAGTATGCCAATTACACACCCAAGCTGTGGCTCGGCTACGCAGTCGGCTCAGGAGTCTTTGATCTGAAAAGAATATAATGTTTATACATAGAACAAACTACGCATGCAATATTAGCCAAAATCTACGTTCTTTGGCAATTGTATTTCATAGTTAGATGAAATTATTCGCTCAGTTTAGTTTCCCGATTTTTTGATCGTATGAGTTCACGTACTGTCTCCAATAAACGATCAGCCACTGCCTC
>CAXMPV010000200.1:0-3543 GCA_964195175.1 uncultured Thermodesulfobacteriota bacterium
GAAGCCTGTTGTACTCGCCTGCATAGCAGAAGTCAGTTGAAAGGAGTATGAATAATATACTTAATAATATATATGTCGTTTTTTTTATTAATAGCATTAGAGTCGGTCTGCTGTAACACTCTATTCAGTTTGGTCTGATACTTTTTCTCCAGTTTTAACTGAAGTATCATCCGTCACTCTCTCAAGTTCACTTAATGAGGTAAATCCGTCTTCTACTTTTTTAAGCCCGTCCTGCCAGAGTGTCCTCATCCCGTTTCTCATGGCTTCCTGCTGTAATATATTTGATCGTTCACGATTGACTATCATCTGCCTGATATTGTCATTAACTATGAGTAGTTCTGAAATAGCAACTCTGCCTCTGTATCCGGTATTGCTGCACTCGATGCAGCCATTCGGGCGATACAAAGGCTTGTCGCTGTCTATACCAATTCTTGCTATTGTCTCTTTATCAAGGCGGTACTCTTCCTTGCATTCACAGAGCTTTCTTACCAGCCTTTGTGCCATAACTGCAATGACGCAGGTAGAAACAAGGTAATCTTCCATGCCCATGTCAAGAAGACGATTAAAGGCAGAGGCGGCATCATTTGTGTGAAGTGTTGAGAGGACAAGATGACCGGTCAGTGATGATTGTATGGATATGCCGGCAGTACTTTTGTCCCTGATTTCACCTACAAGTATGACATCCGGATCATGTCTTAATATTGAACGAAGTCCCGATGCGAAGTCCAGGCCTACTTTACTGTTCACCTGTATCTGGTTCACCCCTTCAAGACTGTACTCGACCGGGTCTTCTACTGTTATAATCTTTAAAGAAGGTGATATTATCTCCTTTAGCGCAGCATAGAGTGTAGTTGTCTTGCCGCTTCCGGTTGGCCCTGTGGCAAGTATCATGCCCTCAGATTTTGTAATAAGTTTTCTGAGGTTCTCCAGAACATTCTCACTGAAACCAAACGTAGAAAGATCAAGTGTGATATTTGACTTGTCCAGGATACGCATCACAATACACTCTCCATATAACATTGGTATAACGGATACCCTGATGTCTATCTCCTTGCCGCCAACCTTCAGGCGTATTCTGCCGTCCTGAGGCAGCCGTTTTTCGGCGATGTTCAGGTTTGACATTATTTTGATCCTGTTGATTGCTGCGAAATATACATCTCGTGTAGGAGGTGGATAGTCTACGAGGACACCATCGATTCTATATCTGAGTTTTGGTTTATTCTCAAACATCTCAATATGTATGTCGCTTGCGCCAATCTCTAACGCTTTATTAAGTGCGTTATTAACCAGCCTTACAACAGGCGCTTCCAATGCAAGATCTTTAAGCTTCTCTATATCGTCAACTACATCAAGATCTATCGAATAGGCAGACTTGTCCTCTTCTGTTGTATCTTCATACGTCTCATTTAATGAAGCAATAATATCTTTTTCGCAGCCGATAAAGATATTTACCCGTTTATTTGTAGTTGATTCTATAACTTCCAGAAGTGATTCGTCAGATGGGTCGGTGATGGCAATGTCAAGGTTGCCGTTATATTGCTTTAAGGGTAAAATTCTGTTGGAGTGCAGAAAGCTTTGTGGCAGGCAGTCAACTACGGGAAGCTCCTCCTCCTTCTTCCTTTGCCAGGTTTTCAGACCGAATAAATTACCCAGCGCATCCCGTAAGTCCTCTTCAGAGATAATACCAAGATTCAGTAATATCCTGTCCGCCTTTTCGTGGGTTTTCTCCTGCAGTTGAATAATCTTCTCAACGTCATCTCTTGTTATCTTGCCCACTTCTAACAGAACTTCCAGCAGTCTGCTGTTTTTGTCGTCTAATCTTGACATGGCTATAAATTATCCGGTGTTGACGGACTGTTCAGGAAAAGCCCTCGGCGTATCTTATCCGGGGATTGTCATTCCGGACTTGTTGCCTGAGGCGTCCCCCCTTGGAGTGGCTTCAAGATCCGACTCAGTTGTGATCGGAATCTATTACTCATGTAAACACTTAAGACTAATGATTCTAAAATCGAAGGTCCTGTGCTTACGCTTTATATCGATTCAGGCATAAGGGAGGGTTATAAGACCTGCTTACTCCCAACTGACTATATCTTTATTATCACCCGATCCTCCCTCAGCACCATCTGCTCCATAAGAAACGAGGTCATAATCACCATGTGAACCGGGGAATTTGTAAATATACTCAACACCCCATGGATCTTTAGGGACTTTATCTTTTTTCATATAAGGACCCTTCCAGTTTTGTACATCACCGGGTTTGGTATTTAACGATTGCAGACCAGTTTCCTGAGAAGGGTACTTTCCCGTGTCCAGCTTGTATATCTCAATTGCAGTTGATGTTAATTCGATTTGTGCTTTTGCAGCTGTCAGTTTCGACTCGCCTACCCGCCCAATAAGCTTTGGAACAACAAACGCGGCAAGAAGCCCTATGATTACCATTACTATCAAAAGTTCAATTAATGTAAAACCAGATATTGAATCTGTTCTTTGATTTGGCGAATTACTCTTGTTAGCCTTCCTCATTTTTTTATCCATTTTATTCAAATTAAATGTGTAAAAATTAATAGGGTAATAACTTACGAATTATAATAGAGAAGAGTATTTAAAATCAAGGGGAAAAAGAAGGCATTTTCACGCCACGTCGCTAAGACCGTAGGAAAAGGCAAGAAAATTTTGGACACGAATTTCCCCGGACAGAAGGCGCCGAGGACATAACACGGATTAAAGATAGATACAAAAACTATCTCTCGTCAAGTTCACAAAGAAGAAAGAAATGATATAGGACGCAGATAGACGCAGATTAAAAACAGATCTAAAACAAAACAATTCTCACTCGAAGATCACAGAGAAAGACAGAAAAGCAAAACAATTTTGCAAAGTCGCTAAGAACGCAGAGGAAACAAAATAATCTGTTGTTTCAAATAAAATGTAGAATATAATGTAGCCCCATTGGCGTGATAGATTTACACTGATTCTCATTGCGGGCTTTCTTGTCCTCGATGTCTTTTGTCCGGGGAGCGCCTTAGCGAGAAACAGAAATTATTTTTTCTTATCTACTTAATTATGGACCAAGAACAGCCACTCATCTTCAACATTAAACCCCTTACGTGACTACTAGGAGAATATTCTGGTGTTTACTGGGATTTGAGCTTCTCATTGTATTTCTGGATGTCTGTATTAATCACTATGAGTGGTGTTCCGTAGGGTCTATCAGGAGGATGATAAATATTACCCGGGAAGATTAGTCTCTCCAACTGGTTTTTAAGCATCCAGGCGGTTACAGTGGGAGCTGTGATCTGGTTGACTGCTATTTGTGTGAGAAAACAGATGCAAGGTGATAATTATAGAAGAAAAGTTTACTGTTGGGCAGGTATCGGTACTTTCTTCATTTATCTGGGTATTGATGATGCAATAAAGTTTCATGAACGAATGGGGACGGCTTATCATGTCCTTCTCTTTGATGATGACAGCTCTAACGAGGGTGTGTTAGGTTCTTTTTATGATTTCTTTCCAAGTTATACATGGCAGATGATCTTCGGTCCT
>CAXMPV010000201.1:0-3500 GCA_964195175.1 uncultured Thermodesulfobacteriota bacterium
TCCCCGTAAACCCACATCAGAATTTACGACTAGAAATCCCGGAATTAAAACAGACTTAACTAATTCACACACAGAGATCACTAATATACGAACTGAAGTCTTTAGGAAATAGATAATAACTATGGGAATTAAAGTAAATATATTGAAGGTCACCTTGAACGTTTCTGACCTGGATCGTAACTATTATCAGGAACACAAGTATACTATAGCTCATCAACCGCCTGAGACGGGAATATATGTAATTGCCCGAATATTGGCGCTTGCTCTAAATGCACACGAAAGGCTCGAAAACACGAAAGGTACTGATACAAAGCATGAGCCTGCCATATGGCAGAAGGATTTAATCGGCGATATTGAAACGTGGATTGAAATTGGTGAAGCTGATGAGAAGCGCATGCGTAAAGCATGCTCCCGTTCACAACATGCGATTATCTATACCTATAAGGAGAGAAGCGCCACCATCTGGTGGGAAAATAAAAGTTCCAAGCTCAACCTTTTAAAAAACCTCTCCGTAATAAGCCTGCCCTCAAAAGCCCTGGAGGACCTGGACTCTATGTTAGAACGAACAATAGAATGGCAATGCACTATCCAGGATGGCCATGTCTGGATCGCCAGCAGCGACCGAACAGTTGAGTTTGATCCAATTGTATTGAAGAAAAGAAAATAAGAGGCATTAAACACGGACTAAAAAGATTGATGATTGGCGATTGTTGATTGAAAAGAATAGGCTAAAGAAATTTACCACTAAGACACGAAGAAAAGCATTTATTTTAGCCGCGGATTTACACGGATCAATACTGATGAGAAGACAAGAAGCAAGAAGCCTTTGGATTGTAGATTGATGATTGGATATTTGTCATTAGTGTCAATTCGTGAAATTCGTGTCTAGTCTTTCCCATTTTCTATCACATCATTTATCAAGAAAGTAAATGTATAGTTGGATATGTGTCCATCAAAGTCAATCGGCAAAACCAGGCTAAAGGTAGAATCCTTTAAATCTTCACCCTCTCCTTCAAAGCTGAATCTTGGGAAGAAAGGCTCCATTCGGTTGTATATATTAGGCGTTGAAATGGGGTCATTTCCTGGCCCTTGCCCCAAATGGAAATCCGGCCAGTTATTGATCCATACATAACCTGTTACCTCAGAATTTGGGTCTATCCGCAATGATGGAACTAACGAGCTTGTGTTAACTGCAAAGTTAATTACCTCCTGCTCGTAATCAGAACCATAATGAACCCTGTTAGACTCACCGGCAGAATCAATATATTCTGCCTTCTCTCTGACTACGTTTATTTCATGGTCAGTCTTGTTCTTGATTGACACACGGATACTCTCGGAAGATGGAACAAATCTGAACCATACATAACTATCCTCAAAACTCATTACCTGCCCGGCAACGTCATTCTGGCGGGTTTCGTTTTGTGGTTCAATAAGTGAAAAGCTATAACGGTAAGGTGTGTATGATGAACAACCAACAAAAATCAAACACAAACATCCGAGGGCTACTATACTTATATTTTCATATAATCTACACATTCTCCCCTCCTATCTGTTAATATTGCGAACCAGGCATCTCTCTCCCTCCACTTTTATACAAATGTTTTGATGAAATCGTTCCTGAATTAGTCATTCGTAACTCGAAACCTGCAACTCGCAACATCTTGTTTCTTGCTTCTAGTTTTGTCTGTGAAAATCAGTGGCTAAGTGTCTTTTGCATTTCATCTTTTAACCTATATCAGGGCTTTCTCTGCGAGCTCCCTGTCCTCGGCGCCTTTTGTCCGGGGAGCGTTAAGATCTGTTTTTCCCATTTTCTTTTACAACTGTAGTTATCAGCGTTTATCCGCGTCCAATATTTTTTCTTTGTGACCTTTGTGACTTTGTGTGAAATCCGTGCCTTTTGTATCAGTAAAAGTCTGTGGCTAAATTTCCCCTTTTTATTCGTGATTTTTCGTGTATTTCGTGGTTAAATCTATCAGCTTTACCATATTTTAAATATCTTCAAAAAGGTACCTGATTACTGAGCATATACAGCTGTCCCTATTTAGTACTAGCCTCTTGGCAGGTGCGGTGCAATATAATAAGAAGGTGAAAGTATGAAAATCAAGTTGATATCTTTTCTGGTCATGAGTTTATTAAGTGTTCAATCACTATTGATTGCTCAACAGACGAAAGGTCCTTTCCAGACGGTAGACCAGGAAAGCATCGAGCGTGCAATGGAGATAGTTTTGAAGAAGGATGCTGGTCAAGAACCGGCCTACGATCCAACTGCCACACCAAACGGTGTAAGATACCAGATAGATGTTATTGTTTATCTATTAGAAAATGAGGTAAGGCAAGATCAAGAATCTCCGGAAGAAACACTCCCTCTTCTTATCGGTTATAAAGAGTGGTATCAGGCTTTTAAGAGTGTGAATTGCCGGGATCAAGATGTCCCTGAATATGTAGAGAGAGCTTACTCTTTTAAGCAGAATCTGGTAATCGACTATAATCGGAACAGAGTAATTAAGGAAACATATGATACCGATATCCCATACCTGGCTGCTAATATTACGCTATTCTGGGACTCCCCGAAAAAGAGCTTCTCTTATAAAGATTTAGATTCAAAGCCACCACTAAAAATTATATATCAGAGAGTCATTACATATCGATTCCTTAAATACAAAGAAGACAATCTTGTTGTATGCGACCAGATAAAAGGGCTGAAAGGAAAAGCCCTTAAAGGTTTTCTCAGAATTTTCGGGAAGGCCCATATGATACAATATCGGACCTTAGCCGTGAAAGATGGGCCTCAGTATGTGCTAGCGGAAGTAAGGAAATTTCGGTGGCTTTTCGGTCCGAAGACAGACTTGACTATAACACCTGACGGTGAAACTCTGGAAGGTGTACCAGAGGGGGAAAAACAGAGACTTCGCCGCAAAATCAAAATTCAGTATGAACCTCTGAAGCCAGGCTAAATATTCTGATCCTGTCAGTAATCATTTTCTTGCCTCTAATCCTTCCTTCTTGCCCGACGTGCTGTTTGGCTGGTGCGGTGAAAAGTCTTTTGTTTTTAATTCGTGTCTAATCTTTGAATTTAGACATAATTGTTTCAGTGTAACTTATCATATCGTCAAATATACTGTCGATGCCATCTCTCAGGCCTTCCCATACGCTTTCGTGTGCTTTCTCCAGTTCTGCGTGCTTTTCTCTGGCAAGTTTCTGCTTGGTCTTCAGGCGTTCAATATGATCAATGTATTCCACCTTCTCTTCTGGCGTAGCCTTTTCAAACCGTGCCTCAAGTTTTTTAATCTTATCGTCCCATTCACTCAGCTCAACATCCAGTTTACGTAAATAGTCTTTCCTTACACTCATAACTAAACTCCTTTCGCCTGTTCTGGCAATTTGTCAGCTAGAATAAATTCGCAACTGCGACTCTCTACACCTAATGGTAAATCTAAAAAAAATAAAGACAAGACAAAAGTTTCAGTCTTCCTTTGTGTTCTTCCTGTCCTCGGCGCCTT
>CAXMPV010000202.1:0-3175 GCA_964195175.1 uncultured Thermodesulfobacteriota bacterium
AAAAACACCTTTTTCTAAATCGACAAGCAATGGGTCCAGGGTGTGAACTAAAAGTGAACTCTAAGCTAAAGTAGGGGGGGGATTTTGCCCCTCTGTTTTAGCCATAGATCAAAACAGTACGAAAAAAACCAAAATACTCGCTACCCAATCTGGACAGAATGGCATTCAAAAGGTCAGGGATCCGAATCACACATCCTTCACCATATCTTACCTTGAGCAGGAATAGGGACCGACTGTCAAGTAATTGTCAAGTAAACCCATTTGGTTGTTTTTTGCAAGCCCATTAAAATCAACATAATACGTTATATATAAGCACTTATAACTATATTTTAGCTGGCTCAATTTGTCTCATTTTGTACCAATTTGTACGAGTTATAATCGCAATATAGTCGCAACAACTTCACCATGAGGGGGGGTGGGTGAAGTATCTGCTTTTTTGAGTCATCCACATTTATGAAGAGTCTATATTTCACTACATATTTCTTCAACCACATAAAGAAATTTCACATATCAAGCGTAATCAGGTGGTAAAAGTGAAATATGCTTAAGGTTGAAACATTTTACTGAAGTTTTGTTTTCGGCATATTTTTTTAAATACTCATAAAACGTAGTTTCTATATCCATTGAAATAATAATATTAATGATTTTAATGGTAAATTTAGATATAGTACATCTCGCCATTAATAATAAAAATTTTTCATTATAAAAAATCTATGGATAACAAGCGATACAGAATCCAATTTCCGAAAAGTGAATGCCAAAATGCTGACCAGGATGAAGCCTTTTTTTATTTATTAGAGTCTAAGGGGCAAAAAAAGATTAAATTTCATGATTACGAGGTGATTTATAACATCCCCGGATTATATGAACAGATATTTTATGATCGTCTCAAATGCTGCTCTCCGAAAAAAGTGACTGAAATTCTTAACACCAGTGTAGCACAAACAAATGAAAACTTTACAGAACTCAGGGTCTTAGACGTAGGAGCAGGAAATGGACTAATGGGTGCAGAACTTAAAAAACATGGTGTTTCCAGGCTTGTAGGTGTTGACATTATTCCAGAAGCAAAACGGGCAACTGAACGAGACATGCCCCATATATACGATGCTTATGATACTATAGATTTGTGTAATTTGGATGAAGGAGAGGAAGAGGATTTATCTTCGTGGTCTTTAAACTGTTTGACAACAGTTGCTGCTTTAGGGTTTGGTGACATTCCGCCCAAGGCATTTATGGTAGCATTTAATATCATCCAATCAGAAGGCTGGGTGGCGTTTAATATAAAAGAAACATTTCTTGATAATAGTGACACCAGCGGGTTTTCAAGAATGATTAGAGATTTAGTTTTCTCTAAGTATATGGATTTATATCATTTAGAGAGATACCGTCATCGTGTTTCAATAGAAGGAGAACCATTATATTACTTTGCTGTTGCTGGCAGAAAGAATTATGATGTCCCCAAAGATTTTTATGACAAATATTTTGATTAGCTTAATTTGAGGAAAGAAATATTTTCGTTAGTTATACAAGTTTGTGGTGAATGGGTTATAACACCGTAAATGGCTGCACGATTTCGCTCTGAAGTGTACCTATTCGTACTCCACCTGCCAATCAAAATAGAATTACAACTCATTCATATTATAAAACGATAACGACATACCGGGCATATAATCAGACAAGAATAATTAGCTAAAAACTTACCTTCATATGATTGAAATACAGGGTGTTTCTAAAGTTTATGGTCAAACAGCAGCACTTCATTCCATTAATTTGACGATTCCTGCAGGCAAGACAACGGTATTCATTGGCCAGAGTGGCTGTGGAAAATCAACTATACTTCGGCTCATTATAGGCCTTATACAAGCAGACAGTGGATCTGTTTTTTTTAAAGGAACCAAAGTTACTCCTGAGACTGTGATTTCTTTAAGGCGAAAGATGGGTTACGTTATCCAAGAGGGAGGTCTTTTTCCGCACCTTACAGCTCATGAAAACGTAGTGCTGATGGCACGCTACCTGGGTTGGCGTGATGAACGGATTAATGAGCGGCTGAATGAGCTAACTAAGCTGACGCATTTTCCATCTGAAGGACTTGAACGTTTCCCTGTACAGCTTTCCGGCGGCCAGCAACAGCGGGTGAGTCTGATGCGTGCTCTTATGTTAGACCCGGACGTGCTCCTATTAGATGAGCCTCTCGGCGCACTTGATCCGATGATAAGGTCCGATCTTCAAGTGGATTTGAAAATGATATTTCAAACACTTGGCAAAACAGTTGTCCTGGTAACTCATGATATAGCGGAAGCTGGTTTTTTTGGGGATATTATTACATTACTGAGGGATGGAAGAGTTTTACAGAAAGGCACACTCGAAGAGCTAATACAATCACCAGCCGATGCATTTGTTACCCGCTTTATCAATGCTCAACGAAGTCCTTTAGATGTTATGAGAAAGGATTCCAGTTGAAAACATACTTTATTATCCTACACCTTTTTGTATGCAATATTCTCATTGCAAACATCTTTCCTCTTTCTGTATATAGTTCCACAGCAGAGATCAAGATTGGCTCTAAAAAGTTTACTGAATCTGTAATTCTAGGTGAGATAGTAACTCATCTAATAAAGAGTACCGGCGAACAGCCCGTTTATCTGCGGGAACTTGGAGGTACACGTGTACTATGGAATGCCTTAAAAAAAGGTGAGATTGATATTTATCCTGAATATACAGGTACAATCAGTGAGGAAATCCTGGCAGGTGAGGGAGTACATAGTGAAGAGGAGATTCGTCAGGCCCTGGCCAAGCATGGTATTAAAATGACAAAGGCATTGGGTTTTAATAATACCTATGCAATTGGTATGCAAAAGGAAGTCGCGGAAGAGTTAAAGATTCAAAAGATATCAGACCTGCGCCACTATCCTAATTTAAAATTTGGGTTTGGTAATGAATTCATGGACCGAGGAGACGGCTGGCCAGCCCTACGCAAAATTTACAATTTACCACAGAAGAATGTGAGAGGTCTGGATCATGATCTTGCCTATCGAGGTCTTGAAAAAGGCACTATTCAGGCGATTGATACCTATTCAACCGACGCCAAAATAAAGTATTATGGCCTGCGTTTACTGGAAGACGACCTGAATCATTTTCCTGTGTACAATGCCGTAATTTTGTATCGATCAGATTT
>CAXMPV010000202.1:3250-3488 GCA_964195175.1 uncultured Thermodesulfobacteriota bacterium
CTCCGCATGTGGTAACTGTTCTGAAAGAACTTGAAAGCAAAATTCATGAATCAGAAATGATTAAAATGAATTCCCGTGCCAACCTTGAAATGGTATCGGAAAGTAAGATAGCCTCTGACTTCCTTTTAGAAAAGCTCTCTCTGGAGACTGAATCTTATGAGGAATCTGCAATTAGCCGCTTGTTGCGTCATACAGGAGAACATCTTTTTCTGGTAGCAATCTCATTATCAGCCGCTAT
>CAXMPV010000203.1:0-319 GCA_964195175.1 uncultured Thermodesulfobacteriota bacterium
AATTCCCCAAATATGGAGAATATACCGAACCATTCTAAGTATGGAGATCTCATTAAGGAATGCTTTATTGCCCCGGACAATTATTTATTTGGAGGAGCAGATTTCTCTTCCTTGGAAGATAGAATCAATGCCATCCTTACACAGGATCCTAATAAGGTAAAAGTTTATACAGATGGATATGACGGGCACTGCCTTAGAGCACATAGTTACTTTGGCAATGAAATGCCGGATATAGTGGATACAGTAGAATCCATTAATTCTATTGAAACTCTGTACCCTGACTTACGCCAAAAATCTAAGGTTCCTACTTTTGCTTTAA
>CAXMPV010000203.1:329-3485 GCA_964195175.1 uncultured Thermodesulfobacteriota bacterium
CTAGGCACCTAGCATACCCTTGTCAACAATCTTGGACTAACTAAAAAGATGGCTCATCAAATTGAAGACAATTACCACATATTGTATAAAGTATCCGATAAGTGGACAGAAAAACAATTGCAGTTTGCTGCTGATAATGGATATGTTGAATGTGCTTTTGGGCTACGTTTACGCACTCCCTTACTGGGTAGGACGCTCAGGACTAAAACAGCTAATTTATACATAGCAGAAAAGGAAGGACGCTCAGCTGCTAATGCTATTACCCAGAGCTGGGGGCTATTAATTAATAGAACAGCCATTGAAATAGTAAACAAAATACTGTATTCTGACTGGCTCTTCGACAAAATATACCCAGTAAACACAATACATGATTCTATTTTTTTCTTGTTCTTAGACGACCCTGAAGTAATCCAATGGCTTAACAATAATTTAATAAAAGAGATGGAGTGGAATGATCATCCTAAGATCAAATCTTCCGATGTTCCAATGGGCTCCACCCTTAGTATGGGAAAAAATTGGTTAGAGCAAAGCAAGATACCAAACAATGCTTCCATTGAACAAATAAACGAAATAAGGGCAAAAATAGTATGAAATCACAAGATATGATTGATGTCATCTTCGCGCATATGCAAGGAAAAACAATACAATACAGAACACTAGCTAATGGTAAAGCCGCTCACTGGGATGATTGTGCTGACAATGGCCCATGCTGGGAGTTTACTGTAACTGAATACCGAGTTAAGCCCCCAAAACCGAAGGCGTGGATTGTACGACAATGCGATAATACTTTATGTTACGATGACCATTGTATTAAGAATAAAGGCAGTCAGGGTTGTCATAGCGCGAGTGCCCCTTTCGGAGTCAGGGAGATAATATAATGAAAACAAAAGATATGATTGCCACTATTACCGCATATTCAAAGGGTAAGCCAATACAATTTAGAACAAGATATCTCAGTGGTGAAAAAAGTTCTTGGTTTGATTGTGCTAAAAATTCCCCATGCTGGGATTTTGGTACTAATGATTACCGAGCCAAACCAAGTGTAAGGGAACCACGATCATTTTTAATATGTGAGGGTGAAGTTTGTACTAAATGTTCCGCAGGTAACCTTGCTAAATTTAGTATGTGTTCAAGCGCATTCTTAGTACATGAGGCAGTAGACAATGCCAGTTAAATACACAAATGTTGAAGGTATTAGTCTCCCCATGGCTATATGGTTATTGAACGATACCTATGATCACAAAATTGATCCAAACTACCGTAGTGCTACAGAACTTTTAAAGCCTATGCAAGAGCAGGTATTGAAAAAACGTAACCAGGCTAATAAGGATACAGTAGTCATCGATATAGCAGGCCTAGCTGCCTCTCAGGACGGCACAGCTATGCATGATGCTATTGAGGCTTCATGGAAGAATAAACGTGCTGTAGCTCAAGCAGGAGAGCTACTGGGCATATCAGAAGAAATGGTCAATGCAATTACAATTAATCCTACAGATTTAGACATCAAGGCAGCGAAGAAGGGAAAACGATTACTTATCCCTGTTTACATGGAACAGCGTTCTACCCGGGATCTACTAGGATTCATAATAGGAGGCAAGTTCGATCTGATATTAGCCGGAGAGCTGCATGACTATAAAAAGACAGGCACTTTCACCTATACCCAGCAGAGCAATGCTAAAAAATACGTGCAACAAGGATCCATATATAGATGGTTAAACCCCGATAAGGTCACTAATGATACATTAACTATCAATTACTACTTCACAGATTGGAGTAAATTTAAAACAGCAGATCCAAAATATCCACCTCATAAAATCATGACCCAACATTTTAAAATGATGTCTCTCGAAGAAACTGAAAAGTTTATTAGTGACATTTTAAAGCAACTGTTGTACTACAAAGATAATCCAACAGCTAATCCTCCAGATTGTACTCAGGAAGAGTTATGGATGAAGCCTCCTGAGTACAAGTACTACAGCAATCCAACAAATACCCGGGCTTCTAAAAACTTTGGAACAGATAGTGGTGCAGCACATGCCCACGCTAGGAAGCAAGGGAAGGGTCTTGTAAAAGAAATCCCCAGTATGGCTAAGGCGTGTAAGTATTGTTCACAATTTGCACATTGCCCCCAAGCTGTGAAGTTATTAAAAAATAATCAATTGGACATATCATAATTATGGGCACACAAATTCCTATCGGTAATCTTGACTTCTCAGGATATGAGTACCACGGTATTTCTGAAGATTTGGTTAACGTATTAAAGACCAAAACTCAAAGTGAAAATGTTGGTTTCTTCAGAATTCTAGTAGCATATTACATGGCTAAAATTGCAGCAACAATGCGTACCAATATTGAAACCCATGATAGAGGCCGTATCCCTGTAAATGTATATGCTCTGAACCTGGCACCATCTGGAACAGGTAAAGGTTATGCTACTTTCATCTTGGAAGACAGCATCATAAATCCTTTTAAAGAGATATTTATGCAGGATACCTTTCAGGTTACAACTGAAAAGACATTAAGAGCTTTAGCTATACAACGTGCAGCTGGCGACATGGAAGCTGAAATCGTTGAGCATGATAGAGCCTTGGCTGAATTCGAGTCCTGTGGGCCTATGCTATTCTCCTTTGATAGTGGTACTACCCCTGCAGTTAAACAAATGCGTCAGAAGCTGCTTATGGCAGGCTCAGGGTCTATGTCGATGGAGATCGATGAGATAGGTAGCAACCTCCTCCAAAATACTGACATACTCACCACCTTCCTTGAATTGTATGATGTAGGGCGTGTCAAAGAAAAGCTTATTAAGCATACTACTGAAAGCAAACGTATTCGTGCAATCGATGGAAAGACTCCCGCCAATATGATGCTATTTGGTACCCCTAACAAATTATTTGAAGACTCCAAACTTGAAGATGAATTACTGAGCATGATCGATACAGGTTTTGGTCGGAGATGTATATTTGGATACTCTCGTGCAGCTTTGACTGCCGATTTGCTGAACGCAGAGGATCTATATACAGCTCTGACCGATACCTCTATTGACGTTAAATTAAAAAAACTATCAGATCATATGGCTAGTTTGGCTGAAATATCTTTCTTCAATATAAATCTTAAAATGTCAAAAGCTACCCATATTGAACTGCTATCATACAAAAT
>CAXMPV010000204.1:0-3479 GCA_964195175.1 uncultured Thermodesulfobacteriota bacterium
ATTTCTTAAATCAGTTGCGAATCGAGATTCTGTTATCATATACCCCTGCTTATTAACAAGATATGTTTCTCCGCTCTCGCCCAACTTTATACTTCTCATTAATTCACTTATTTTCTCAACGTCAACCCTGAGGCATGCAACACCCATTATTTTATTTCGATCAGTAATTGGAGTTGCAACAACCATGGTAGGAACACCTGTTTCCATTCTACCGAATTTATTTTCAACAAGTTCCTTTGAAGGATATATCTGTGATGCGAATGTTTCTCCGGTCATCGCCTTTTTAAAATATTCCAGTTCAGAGATATCTGCGCCTATTCTACCCTTTTGGGTAGAGATATGAATAATACCTTCCGCATCACTTATAAGCACCTCCTTATAGCCATACTCGTATCTTATGTAATGAGTATACCTCAAAAGGCGCCAGAACCGTTTATCATTCATGCTTACTCTGGAAGCAAGCAGCGTAAAAGGATTTTCTGCAATAACCCTTACATCACCCTTTCTTTCTTCTGTCCAGCCCTTGATGAGTTCCGCCTGCTTGTGCCCGACACTTTGCAGATTCTGCACTAAAGACTTTTGTAACGCATCCTGTGCTTTAGGATAAACCACTAACCTCATTGCTAACAAAGGAATAAGTGCCAGTATTAAAAAGACCAGAATCATTTTCTTTTTTATTGATTTGATTTCGATAGCCTTCAACGAGGAACTCAATTGTTCAAGGATTATAGATAAAGGCCCTTTTTTCTTAAAGACTTCTAAAATATAAACCCCTTTTTTTCCCATCTTTAATAACCTCACATTCGCTTATTAGTTATAATATTGCTAATGGGTTTTATCACCCATGACATAAAAGAGTATTGTTTAAAAAACCACATTATAAGAATTTTCACAACTTTCAGGGATAATTGCAAGCTAATAGTTTCAAGTATTATCTCTTTAAACATCTTGCTCCCCGCAACTGAATCAAAGAAAGCTGCTCTAAATTTCTTATCTTCCTTCGCCAATTGAATCATGGGGGTAAACAGCCCATAATGTGCGCTAAAGCCCGCAAGCGCCCTGATGACTTTTCCATAAGGAAGGTCACTGGTTATATCAGAAAAGCTATTATAGTAATCCTTAAAAGCTTTTTTTGATATACCCCCGTCCATCATGACCTCTGCCGCCCTTATTCCTGTTAAACAAGCAGTATTCACACCCTTACCCTTAAACGCACGAATAATACCTGCAGCATCTCCTACTGTGATATACCTATCCCCAAAAAGATTTTTCGCCGGAGAAGTAGGAAACTGCCAACGGCTATAAAATAAATCGTGCCTCTGCATAGCAAAATTAGAAGGCAAAACCCTGGTAACCTGAGGCATTAAAAGAAAGTTATCCATCCAACGCCAATTAATTTTTGAACCGGCAATGTTAATATCAAAATGATCGATTTTGGGGGTTATAGCGCCAAACTCTATTCCCCTCAACGAGGGAAGGAAGGCGTGTATACAGTTACCAAACTTTTCCATCTCTTCCTTTTCCGGATAAAACTTAGTTAAAATAGTGCTCATATAACGACCTGTCCGATAACGTGTTGCCATCTCAAAAACCTTACAGGCCCCTTCGTCCAGGCCAAACGCCCCAACAACAACATCTGCCCGCCTGTTATCCTTTTCACTATAAACCATTACACCACTAGCCTCGACATCAATATTTGTCACTCTGCCGTGTATCACTTTTACTCCAGCATCTTTCGCACAATGTAAAAGATAATTATCAAATAACATTCTATTTACCGCACATGACACTTCTCCATCACCTTCCAACTTTATGTCTTCATCATCAGAATGCAGATAATATGCAGTTATTTTTTCTAATATAAGTTCATGAGGAAACGGAATTCCTAATTGTTTTTCTAATATTTCTTCAATAGGAGGAGAAAGCACACCAACACATGGATTAAACTGCTCATCTTTTCCAAAATCTTTACCTTCATACAACACTATGTTTAAATCAATGTTACGTCTTTTTGCCAATCTGCTAAGTGTAATTGCGCAACTAGTCCCGCCTGGCCCACCTCCTATAACTACCACAGTTTGACCATCCTCAAGAGGACCAAGCCCTTTATCGGCAAAAATTTTCAACACCTTCTCGCGTCTGAATTTCCCACCGAAAATAGTAGATCTAAGTGCTTGTTTAGTCCACACAATCACGGTAACAGGCAACAATCGCAACTGTAACCCCGGATCAAATACCTTTAGAAATAACTCTTTAAAGGGTATACTTCCCGTAAACATATTCCATAAAAATTCCAACTGAATCTTTGCAACAGGTTTTTTCTTCTCTGATTTAAGGAATGAAAAATAACCGGCCGAAATACTCTTTCTGGAAGTAATATAATCGTTAAGTCCAAAAACCCATCTTCCATACCGGCTATCAGATCCTAAAAGCTTCATTGCCGGCTTATAATAATGTGTCCTGAAAGCGCTTTCAGAGACACCCGATTCAAACACACTATTTGCCGCCATCCTGGAAGTAATAAAGGCTGACTCAATACCGTGTTTATAATATCTCGAAACACCCGCGCTACCGACAACAACAAATCTGTCAGCAAATGGATGTTTGGCCTGCGAAACATTTATTTTTGGGAAACATATACAATAGTTCTTTGGCAACTTCCAGCCTTCTTGTGGAAAAGTACGGCGCACAATAGGATGGCTTAGAAATTCTATCAAATGAGCCTTATTCAAATCAGTATTACCAACCAGTGTAACAGTTACATAGTCCCCTCTTGGTGTAAAAGAGGCATATGTAATCGGTTTTATGCCTAACGAAAAAACATGTATCCAATTATCAGAATATTTACTTCCATTCCTGCTGCCCACATAAATCTCGGCCTGACACGCCCTAACAGTTTTGGGCGGAATATAGCCAATTCCCATTCTCCTCACTTTTTCCAACATCCCGGTATTCAACCCAAACGCACCCACCACCAAATCGGCATTCATTATTCGCCAAGAGCCCTTCTTTCCAAAATATACTTTTACCTGCTCTTCCTTATTTGATGGCAATATTATATTACTTACAATATCAGAACTAATGGTAGCCCCCATATCCTCTACATGCCTTGAAAGAAAATTATCAAAGCTTATACTTTCAGACTGCGGAGAAAACATGGGCCCATCGCCTCTATAAACTGTTATTATTTTTTTGTCTCCAGATGGCTTAGGACTCTGGACTTCCACACAGCCATCATGAGTATGAAAATAGTAGCCTTTGATCTCCTTCTGCACACATCGGCCTGGCGGAAGCATATCGTTTTTCTTTAACTCTCCATAAAGCTTTTCTGATATAACCCCCGGACACATATTGCATCCCCGAGGTCCTTTTTGACAAAAGCTTTTTCCCTCAAAAATAGTAATATCAACTTTTATGCCTTTTTCCGCAGCTTTTTTTAATGCAAAGTATACAAAAAAACTGCCTGCCGGCCCACCACC
>CAXMPV010000205.1:0-3473 GCA_964195175.1 uncultured Thermodesulfobacteriota bacterium
CGTCATTGGTCATTAGGACGTTGTGTTTTGTAATTTATTTGTAATTTATTTGTAATTTGCTATTTGAAATTTGTAGTTTTTAATCTCTGCGCCCTTCGCGTTGAGTTTGTTCCTCTTTTTCTTTTAGTTTTTCTCTGTGTCTTTGTGGCTCCTTGTCCTCGTCGCCTTTTGTCCGGGAAGCGTTGATTCCGTTTTTCTTGGAAAACCTGGAACCCATTTCGAAAGCTTTTTTGCAATCATTTGGAAATACTTCCTTGCGTCTCTTTGCTTTCTTCTCAGGGTCAAAACGGTCAGAAACAACCTTTGAATAGTCCTTAAACTGATAAGTATCAAAACTATAGAGTGTCTCTGAATCCCCGAATATTATCTTCAGTACCATTTCATTAAAACCGAAGTGATGATTGAGGCCATATTCTTTCATCTGCTCCTCTGTAACATTCATCGTATAAATAAACCCCGTATTGATCTTTTTGGGGAAAAGTGATTTTAGAGGTTCGGTGTATGTCAAATATGGGAACATCAAACGCTCCATAAATGATCTCATCTCTCCGGAAGCGGTTCCATAATAGATAGGGGAACCAAAGATGATGGCATCTGCTTCCTCAGCCTTTTTCAGGATTGGCGCCAGGTCATCATTTATTATGCACTTGCCATAACTTTTACCACCTTTTATTTTGCATCCAAAACAACTCTTGCATCCTTTAAAGTTAGAATCATACAGATGTATTAGTTCTGTTTCTGCTCCCTGTGCTGCAGCTCCTTCAAGAGCTTTTTCAAGCAACATTGCCGTATTCCACTTTTTTCTTGGACTTCCGTTAAATGCAATTACTTTCATAAGATATACCTTCTTTAGTTTTTAATATCAGTGGCTGAGTCAATCAGTAGTTATTAAAATAAATTCGTATTTCGGATTTTGATTATCTATGCTTTATCCTTGTCCTCGGCGCTTTTTGTCCCCTCCTATCAGACCGGCGGGCAGGCGGGGAGTGTAAAACCGTGGTTAAGATGTAATGCTTTTCTTCATGCCTTAGTGCCTTCGTGGCAAATTTTTATTTCTGCTCGTTTTCTCAATCATCAGTTTTACGGTCATTACGCCAAAATTCATCTGCCATTGTATTAATTGTTGTTTTGATAAGCTCTTCAACAGAACCAACCTCTTCTTTTAAGTTATCGCCATCCTCATGATATTTGATCAGCTCAGCAAAGATACGGTCTTTGTGTTTTTGTAAAATAGCATTATTCTGTTTTATAAAATCATCTAACGCAGTCAAAACAGTATTCTTATACAATTCTTCATCCTTTGAGCCTGGATGTTTTCCTGAAAAGACAACCACGCAGTGTTGGAAAATACCGTTAATCATTCCTGCATAGTTGTCATATGTTCTCTTAAATTTAATAGCTATCATAATTTATCTCCCAATTCTGTTAATTCGCGCCTAAGGCGGACGTGACCGCCTGTCTAATATCTTTTATCTCTTTTTCTTCTCAATCTCCAATCACCAATCAACAATCATAAATCATCACTCCCAACGGCCTCTCGTTTCTTCATCCGTGCTTTATCAGTATTTATCTGTGTCCTATTTTTTCTTCCTGTCCGGTGAATGTCTTTTTCCCTTTTGCTTTTAACCTCATTGCCAGTCTGTGAAAGTCTGTGGCTAGATTAGTCACTTTCTAAATCAGTAACTACGCTATCTACTGTGCTTCTCATGAGATCAATATTCTCGGTTTTGGCGTCAGTCGACGTACGAGCCATTGCCTTGGCTGCAGCGTTCATGAATGTTGTATACTGTTCATCGCTATCTGATAACAGTGGTGCAACCCGGCTGACCCAATGCGCCAGCGCTGCCTGGTGTTCATAAATTTCCTCTTTAGCTCCATCAAGTTGAGTCTTCTTCAATGCTTCTAGTAACTCTTTGCTATTCATCCCATAACCCTCCCTTTCCCTTTTTCCTTCAACATTCAATATTCCTTGTTCTATATTCGATATTCTCTTTTTTCTTCTTCTTTAGTTTTTAACATCAGTGTTGTTCTGTGCAAATCTGTGGCCAAGATTTAATGCTTCTCTTCGTGTCTTAATGTCTTAGTGGCAAATTTCATTAGCCTCTGTTTTATCAATCTCCAATCGCCAATCAACAATCATCAATCCTCTTAATCTCCTTCAATCTGTTCCTGCATTTTACAATCTCTATCAAAGCGCCCCAGATAAAAAGGCACGATGTTCCAATGGCGATCCCAGCCACTCCATTCATTATCCTGTAAAACATCCCGGTCTTTGCGCAAAAGAATCGAACGCATAGGTATGAAACTATCATTGCTAAAATACAAAGTGCAATATATTTATACATCGCCCGGATACTCTTCCTGCAATACTCTTTATCATACTTGGACATAAATTTTCTACCTTCAGTGTTCTTCGCGCCTTCGTGTGAGAAATGCAAGAGTTGCGTGTTACGAGTTGCAGGTTACGCATTATGAATGACCAATCATCAATCTACAATTATCAATCTCAAAGGCCTGACCCTTATTCCTTTCCAATAGTAATCTGACCTGAAAGCAGCGGTTTTATGGAGTTGTGATATCAAGCAGCTCCACCGTAAAGATTAGGGTCTGATTAGGTCCTATGGCTGCCGGGCCGTTAGGGCCATAAGCCAGGCCTGAAGGAATATAAAAAACATATTTACTGCCAACATTCATAAGTTGCAAGCCTTCAGTCCACCCTTTGATGACTTGATTTAATCCAAACTCTGCTGGCTGATTCCGTTTGTATGAACTGTCAAACTCTTTACCGTCAATCAAGGTGCCGCTATAATGCACTTTAACCTTATCAGTCGCCTCAGGCTTAGCGCCCTCTCCCATGGTTATAACCTTGTACTGCAAACCGGAAGCGGTTTCCTTTACGCCGGGTTTCTTTTTATTGGCGCCAAGAAAAGCCAGGCCCTTTCTGGTGTTTTCATTGCCTTTGGCCATTATTTCTGCTTGTGCTTTTTCCTTTATCTTCTTCTGTTGAGACGCCATAAAAATGTTAATCTCGGCCTCTGATATCGCAAGTTCACCTCCCTTTATCATGTCATCCAATCCTCTGGCAAACAGCTCAACATTCACTTCCAATTCATTTTTTTTACTGTAGGTGCCAATTTGAGTACCAAGGATATAGCTAAACATTTGGGACTCCGACCACTTGGCTTCAGCGCTTGCAGGCTCAGCATCATCTTGCGCAGTAGTAATACCTGAAATAATAAATAGCATTAAAACAGAAAATAACATGATTCTTAATTTCATAAAAAAGCTCCTAAAATTCGTAATATTAAATATAAAGTCTATAGCCAAAACTCACCCATCTTATCATAGAGTTCATCTTCATGATAAAACAATTCAGTGAATATGCATCTCTTCTTTTTTCATTAATCACTGATCAAGGTGTGATCCCAAGTGCGCATTCCTCATCATGGATGGAGGCATAAGGATAGTCCGGG
>CAXMPV010000206.1:0-3452 GCA_964195175.1 uncultured Thermodesulfobacteriota bacterium
AGAAATCCTGGAAATTATAACATGGTCGCAGCTGGGAATGCACAGGAAGCCGTGTGGCCTGCTGAATGTATGCCATTATTACGATAAACTGATCGATTTTCTTGATCATGCAGTCTCTGAACAATTCATAAAAACTTCCCATCGCTCAACAATTCTTATTGATGAGCGCGTGGATGTATTACTGGAGAAATTCGAAGCATACAAAGCCCCTGAAACAGAAAAATGGATTAATAGAAAAAGTACTTAAAATACAATATGAAGACATATATACTTATATTTTTTATACTCTTTGCCTCGATTATTGTGATATTAAAACTGATCACATCACCAGCGCCGATCACTGTCCCTGAGCGTTCCCTCGATATAAAGAAATATAACACAGAAAAATCGGCATATCTGTATAACAATGAAACATATTATAAGCTGAGTAAGAACGAGGAAATAGATAATCCGAAATTAATGGCTTTTGCAAGAGCATTTGTTGACGTACAAGCGTACATGCATAAAGCGGGTAATAAAGCACATTATAATGAAACGAGTAGGATTGTGCAAAACCACGGTTTAAGTGTAGAGGATTATACAAAGATAGCATCACGAATGAACAAGAATTCAGATTTTCAAAATAAAGTCTATAAAATGATTAATGAAGCCAACTAACCTTACCATGAAGGATCTATTATGAAAGCAAAGCACATCCAAAAAATACTTATAATAATTATTATCGTTTTCTCAATAAATAAAACAAGCTATGCAATTGGAAAAATTGCAAATTACTTCCGGGACAATCCAAACGCGTGGGACGACACAAAGCGGGTTACGCACGGTACACCAGTGAAGGTTGTAGTAAAGGATGGACTGGAAAAATTGGTGTTTAAACTTACAGACTTAACACCGGGAGATGAAGTTGCGCTAGTCTTCCTGGAGGCTAAAAAAATTGTAAAATTTAATAGCGAGAGATCTTGTGATGCTGGTGACAAACTAATACAAGGTAAAAACAGAATTGTGTCTGTCATTACAAGGAACCACGGTAATCGCAAAAATTTTCACTATAAATTCTTATTACAAAGATCAATGAATCGCATGCCTATTGATATATATAACAACGGTGAGCCTGTACTTGAAAGCAGATACGACGGCACTAAGCCAGTTGAAAACATGTCAGACCTATCCGGTATTAAACTTTTAGAGATTCAAGTCCGCTAATTCGACATAGTACCTATTTTTTAAGAAACAATACTCTTTGTAAGCTTAATTACCATGAAAAAGCAATAGGGGGCACTGGATCAGTCAATCAGCCTCAATCCTGACGATTATAAATCCTGGTACAGCATAGGTGTTTCGCTTGATTGTTTAGGCCGCCCTAAAGAGGCCATTAAGGCATATGATAAATTAACCAAAATTAAGCTTAGTAATAATAGTACTGAAAAAAGTAGTGATTAAGTGTAGTAAACCGTATTAAACAACCCTTTTTTCGCCTTGCGTCTTTCGCGTTATTTTACTATCATCTATAAGCGTATCCAACAGTAAAGCCATGCGTGCACCCACCATTACCGGATCATCCGTGGCAAGTATTCAACCTCCACCTTTTTATTTTGTTTTTATTATATTTAAACAATGGGCTATATATCAAATATTATAAAGATGTCAAAAAACAACCCATTTTCCGATTTAAGGATGATGAAGTGGGTTACAAGATTGATCTCTTTTCAAATCGATGGTCGCCTAAATAATGGCTTCAGTTTTCCTCCTTATCTTATACACATAACGCCTACTAATCTATGCAACTTACGCTGTAAAATGTGTGGACAATGGGGTGAAACCGGCAATTATAATAATAAGGATTCCGATTTTTTAAAGGGAACTATGAATATTGAGGAATTAGAGAGACTTGTCGATGATGTCGCTAAATTCTCACCAACAATTTTCCTCACAGGAGGAGAGCCGTTCTACTATAAAGATATAATCAGGCTGATAAAATATATAAAACAGAAAAAACTGATTTGCTGGGTGATTACTAATGGAACACTCCTTGAGAAATATGCAGATGATATAGTCAAAATTGGAGTAGATGTATTATATATCTCAGTTGATGGGCCAGAACATGTGCACAATGAGATCAGGGGCATACACAACGGTTACCAGAAGATTGCATCTGGCATAAAAAAAATTATACATGCGAAGGATAAATTTAACAAACAAAGGCCTCTTTTGTGCCAGGTATTCACTATAACCGAACATTCCTTTCCATACCTGGAAAATATTGATGAAACAACTGACAAACTGGGTTTTGAAATGTTGCTTGTTAAGCATCCCTATTTTAATAATACAAGAACAGGCAAAAGTTATGAAGCAACGATGAAGAGGGTATTTCAATGCCATGCACCTTCATGGCAGGGATGGGTTAATGACGAAACAAGTATCGATACACAAGTCGTACAGAATAGTATTTCAGGCCTACTTCACAAGAAACACAACTTCAAACTGGCTTTCTTTCCTACTATCAAGGTCTCTGAAATACCTCAATACTATTCTACCTCTCAAGACAACTTTTATAATGGAAACGGATCAAAAAACAGAGTACAACGCTGTATTGCGCCCTGGACACAAACAATGGTATATCCTAATGGTGAAATTGTTTTTTGTAACGATAACCCAGACTATGTATTAGGAAACGTTAAGACCGAAAGGTTCTCAGATATATGGAATAATAACAGATCGAGAAAGTTCAGAAAGTTTATCAAGAAAAATACTCTACCGATTTGCTCAAGATGCTGTGGATTACATTATCACCCATTCTACCGCTCTGCCAAAAGCTTAAAAACACTGGAAAATTAAACCTTTAGCTTTATATTATGACTGTAATGCTGGCACTGTTAATTTAACACTATGAAATGGTATAAGATATTTACCCCTGAATTAAAAGAGCTTATTGAGAGCAAAAATCTAAAGGGATTAAGCCTTTTATTAAGGGACATACACCCTGCAGATATTGCTGACATAATCCGGGAACTGGAACCCACTGAAAGAGTAATAACACTTCGCGTTCTTGATAAGACGAAGATTGCAGAAGTTTTTTCCTTGCTAGACCCTGAGGAGGAAGAGGAGTTACTTGAACACTTTACTGAGCGTAGAGCAAAATCAATCCTGCTTGAGATGGACCCTGACGATAGAACACAACTCCTTGATGAACTCCCTGCATCAATGGTAAAAAAACTACTCAAACTCTTTCCAATAGAAGAGAGAGAGGAAACAAATATTCTGCTCAATTATCCGCCTGAGTCTGCGGGGAGGATAATGACTACAGAATATGTAGATTTGGGTACTGAAACCACTATTTCTGAAGCACTAGAGCATATAAGAAAAACTGGTCCCGATAGAGAAACTATTTATACATGCTATGCAATAAATGTAAATAGAGAGCTATGTGGAGTTGTTTCGCTTAAAGATATTAT
>CAXMPV010000207.1:0-3423 GCA_964195175.1 uncultured Thermodesulfobacteriota bacterium
GGACCCGATAAGATTCTCAGCGGATTTATGGATCGAAAAGAGCTAGTATCGATGATTTTCTGGGGCCCTCCAGGTGTGGGAAAGACAACCCTGGCCTTAATCATTTCAAAGGCACTTGATGCCCACTTTGCTTCCTTCTCGGCCGTGTTATCAGGTGTTAAGGACATACGTGCCGTCATTGAAGATGCCAGGCAACAGCTTAAATATTACGGTAAAAGAACTATTCTTTTTGTCGATGAGATACACCGGTTTAATAAGTCCCAGCAGGATGCCTTTCTTCATCACGTGGAGGACGGCACTATTACATTGATTGGCGCTACGACAGAGAACCCCTCGTTCGAAGTAAATGCGCCCCTTCTCTCTCGCTGCAAAGTGCTGCTACTCGAAAAACTCACTACAGACAACATCAAAACTATAATCACTAATACCTTATCAGATGCTGAACGAGGACTAGGCAGTTTAAAAGTAAAGATAGATGAGGACGCCATCAGCTTTATCGCGGATCTTTCTCATGGAGAAGCAAGAGTCGCCTTGAATACTCTTGAGACCGCCATGCTGCTTATGAACCCCGACCAGGACAAGAAGAGAACAATTACTTTAAACCTTGCCCAGGAAGCCATGCAGCGAAAGGCACTTCTTTATGATAAGGGCGGAGATGAACATTACAACGTGATTTCCGCTTTTATCAAATCCATGCGCGACAGTGATACTGATGCCGCACTCTATTGGCTGGCACGTATGCTGGAAGCAGGAGAGGACCCTCTCTTTATTGTACGACGTATGGTCATCTTTGCTTCAGAAGATATAGGCAATGCTGACCCGGTGGCTCTTCAGGTGGCTGTATCAGTAAAGGATGCGTTTCATTTTGTCGGAATGCCGGAGGGATGGATACCTCTATCACAAGGTGTAACATATCTTGCTACTGCCCCAAAAAGCAATGCATCATATAAGGCATATCTAGGTGCGTTACATGATGTTAAAGAAAAGGGTGCACTGGAAGTACCGCTACATATCAGAAATGCGCCGACAACCCTAATGAAGGATCTAGGCTACGGAAAGGGATATAAGTATCCACATGATCATGATGGTTATGCAGGACAATCCTGTTTACCAAAAGAACTTCAAGGTAAAGAATATTATAAACCAACTGATTATGGATTTGATAAAGAGATCAAGAAACGACTTGCCTTTTTTAAATCAAAACGAAAGCAAGATAAATAGAAAACCAAACTCTTCCAATTATAGTCTATTGGCTAAATCTTACTTAATAAGGGAATAATTCTGATAGAAATACTGTCAGTACATAAGAAGGTAAGATTAAATTAGGAAAACATATCCATGAACTTTGTTTCTAAGTACTTCAACTGGCTGCAAAAGGACAATCCAAGGAATATTGTCGAGAGTTATCCCGAAATAGACGAACAAAAAGAGACTTCTGTCCAAGGTGTCTATATTGTGGGAGATTTAACTGGCATACCCTTACTTAAACTTGCATCAGACGGCGGTGCTAAAATAGTAAAACAACTTTTTTCTGACCAGAAAAATGTCTTAGAAAAAGAGAAGAGTTCCGATGGTTACGATTTGATCATTGTCGGCGCAGGGCCTGCAGGTATTTCCGCTGCAATTGAATGTAAAAAAAAGAACATTAACTACATCATTTTAGAATCAAACCGCATATTAAACACAATAGAAAACTTCCCAAAGGAAAAACCAATTACCCTGAAACCGGATGGAGCACAACTGGAATTACCGTTGGAAATGAATGATGGCACCAAGGAAACTCTCCTCGAAGAACTAACGTCCCAAATAGAAAGAGAAGGCCTGGATTTCGAAATTGGAACTTTTGTTCAAAAGCTCAGCCGCAAAGACAACATAATCCATATTGAGACAAATAAAAATGTGTATATGACAAAGAAGGTTGTACTGGCAATAGGAAAAGCCGGTAACAGCAGGCAACTCAAGGTACCCGGTGAATTATTACCAAAAGTATTCAATAAACTGTACGATCCCGGAGAATTTGCCAATAAGAACATCATGGTTGTTGGTGGTGGTGACAGCTCGTTGGAGTGCTCTATTGCACTTGCAAAATCAGGAAATAAAGTAACTCACTCATATCGTAAAGAAGGATTTTCCAGACCAAAAGAAGAAAATATAAACACATTTAATGATCTGGTTGAACAGGAAAAGATTACACCATTGTTCGAATCAACAGTTACAGAAATACGAGAAAAAGAGATTGTCCTGAAAACAAAAGAAGATGTTAAGACCATACCCAATGATATTATCTTTACTCTCATTGGACGTGAATTACCTACACAATTTTTCAAAAGAAGCGGCATACACATGGAGGGAGAGAAAGGGTTATCATGGTGGTTGTTTATCGTAGCATCGATAAGTTTTTTCTCTATGCTATATTTTGGTAAAGTCGGTATCGCTTTTGATCTGTTTGCAGGGGCTGATACTATAGGGGCAAAGATAATTGCGTATCTGAGTGCACCATTTCAAGCTACGCTTAACTGGAGCCTTTCGGGTTACAAATGGTATTCATCATTAAGCTTCATCCTGGGGTGGGCAGGCTCTATTATTTTCTTAATTTCCGGAATCTGCTCTCTGGGATTTCTGGCAAGGCGCGGAAACGTTTATTTTAGAACCCCATGGCGTGCATTTAAATATACATATTTTATAGGAGTAAGTGCATTTTTTACGATATTGTATTTTTCTAAATTGCTGAATAACACTTCGGGGGCAGCAGAGTGGATCGAATCACCTACATATTGGTATTCACTTTTCTATTGCGTAACGATGCTCATCTTTGGTATACGCCGGGCCTATGTCAGAAAAACACGCTATGTTTTCTGGCAAATGACGGCCCTTGTATCGATACAAATATTTTTTCTTTTCCTACTCCCGTTTCACCTGTACGAACCGCTTATCTATGACAACCTTGGCGCACAGCACTGGATAGTGTCAGAACTATTCCCGAGCGGCAAATGGAGTAGTTTTGCTTTTATCTTATTCTGGCCGCTAAATATGTGGGAATTTGGAAGCAGCTCTTTCTGGACGTGGTTTCCTTTTGTACAGTCTGGTTTTATTCTATTCTATTTAATCAGACATTACGGGAAAGGCGTATATTGTGGCTGGATTTGCAGTTGTGGAGGAATGGCAGAAACGCTGGGAGATGAATACCGACGTAAAACACCACATGGACCAGGTGCAAAGAGGCTTGAAAACGTCGGCCAGATCGTTCTTTTTGCTGCCATCATTTTTACCCCGATTATCTATCTGAATAAATCAGGCATGTGGAGTTCATTTCCACTTTTAAGTTATACGATGACAGGTGTATACAAATTTTTAATAGACGTAATATTTGCAGGCATACTAGGCCTTGGAGTCTATTTTTTTCTTGGTGGAAGGATTTGGTGC
>CAXMPV010000208.1:0-3421 GCA_964195175.1 uncultured Thermodesulfobacteriota bacterium
GGTCTAGAGGGCAGTTCGCATCGAAATTATGTAGTCGGAATGGTGAAGATGCTAAACCGAAACGGTTGGGATTCTCTGGCATGGAATTACAGATCCTGCTCCGGAGAGATGAACCGCCGCTTACGCTTTTATAATAGTGGTACGATTGATGATTTAGAATGTGTAATACAGCATGCTTTAAAGACGGAGTCTTATAAAGAAATTGTATTAATAGGTTTCAGTATGGGGGGGAATTTAACACTGCTTTATCTTGGTAATAAAGGCAGCCGGGTTGACAGCAAAATAGCAAGTTCCATTGTCTTTTCGGTTCCTTGTGATTTGAAGGCAAGTACCCGGGAACTTGCCAAATTTAAGAATAAAATATATATGGGGCGATTCTTGAAAACTTTGCATCAAAAGATCAGGGCTAAAATGAAATTAATGCCCGGCCAGATAAACGATGACGACTATCATCTAATAAAGAATTTTAAGGATTATGACGACCGGTACACCGCGCCTCTTCACGGCTTTAATAATGCGGAAGATTACTGGAATAAATGCAGTAGTAATCAATTTATCCCAGAGATTAAGGTCCCAACATTGATTGTCAACGCACGTAATGATCCTTTCATTGCGGATGGTTGTTATCCGGTTAAGGAGACATCAGATAGCAAATGCGTTTATTTAGAAACGCCTGAGTCCGGCGGCCATGTCGGATTTATACAGTTTAAAAATGATAAGAGTTACTGGTCAGAAGAACGCGCAATCGAATTTCTAAAGTGCTGAACATATTTTTCATTCTTGCTGCTAGTATTACTTGTCAGCTCCTGGTATTACCTGTTTTGGTCCATCCTGCACATCCATAATTTTTACATCAAAATTGAGGGTTTTGCCAGCCAGAGGATGATTATAATCCAACATAATGGTTTCTTCCTTAATTTCTACTACCCGGGCAATAATAACCCTGCCATCAGGGTTCTGGCCCTGAAGCACTGCACCGATTTTATGCGAATCTTCTGGAATGTGAGCCTTTTCAATTTCACTAACTGCATCTTCGTTTACAGGTCCATAAGCGTCCTCCGGTGTGACCGTTACTTGTTTGCTATCTCCGGTCGTCATGCCATCCAGGGCGCTTTCCAGACCGGGGATGATGTTATGAGACCCTTGAATAAAGGTTAACGGATCCGCTCCGACGTTTGAATCGACGACAGTCTTGTCTTCCAGTGTGAGCGTATACTCAATTGAAACTTGTTTGCCTGTTGAGACATCCATCGATTGCGCCTTAACCGCCATAGAGCCGATGATGACACAAGATATAAAACCAAAAATTAATAATTGCCTGAATTTGTACATATTCATGAGAACGGTCCTCTCTTTTACAAAAATAGACTGGAAAGACTCGATGTAGTTATCGTGACACAAGCGTATAGCTCCAGCGTTAAATTAAAATACGTTAGTCATTGTTATCTTTTTTTTAGCAAGTCCCAATCACCCTTACTTTTTCAGGACATTATCAGCTTGAAAGTATCAACAAACAGCTTTTTTGCAATCCAGAAGATTGGTTAAGGTCAGGCCAAAGATGCGTTGACTGAAATTAGGGATCCATGCCCTTGAATAGAGACGGCAATGCCTTTTGCTCTCTTCTCCTTCTGCAGGGATGGGACAAACAGCCACATCGTAGCCTGATGTCTCTTGAAGGATTTCTTCATATTCGTTTTTCCAGATTTCTCCGTCAACCTCTATATCCATCCCGAATCGTATAAAATGCTCACCTAATGGTGCCTCACAATATAACCGTTCTTCCTCAGGACTATCTTTGAATTTTACAATAAACACTCCATGCCAATCACCATTTTGAAGGAACTCATCTGTTTCTGGTTTGAAATCATGTTTGGCACATGCAAAATCAAGTATTTGATCTCTGATTGCATCTAAATCAGATTTGTCAGGTACTCTTTTTTTCTTCATTATGAAACTATACGTTTCGAGAAAGGCTATTTCAACCAAAATTGAGTGATTTTATTTTCTATATTCTAGTATCTGCTCGCCTGGGCGGGCGTTTCTCTATATTCGATGAGAGTATGTAAACTTCTTGTAAGTTACGCAACCTAAAGGATACGACTACTCAAATTGAGCAATTCCTAATCAAATACAGACTTAGGCATGGTAATGGAAACCTTCAGGTTTCCACTAACCAGAAAAAGTATCCAGTCTACGAATAACGGCAATTGACAAATCCACATATGGTTATGTAAAATCAAGAAAGCAGGACCTTATAAAGAAGAGAATGAGAAAAAAGAACTCCAGTTCAGCATTGCATGATACTGTGCCGGGTTTATAAATTTATTGGAGCCATGCATCTTAATCCGGAGGTTATAAAATGCCATTAATACATCACCCTTTAGTCAAAGAATTTCCTGAATACAAAGAGCAGATTCATGATTTGAAAATGAAGAATAACCATTTTTCAAAATTAATGAAAGAATATGAAGAGATTGATAAACATGTTTTTCGAGTTGAAAGCGACGCGGAACCTACTGGTGACGAATTTATTCGAGATCTAAAGAAAAAACGTCTAAAGCTCAAAGATGATCTTCATAATATTATTAAAGAAGCATAAACCGTAATTATGAGAAAACGAATAAGGGGAACGAGACTCATATGAGATTCAGGCCGTGTATTGATTTGCGTGAAGGTCGTGTTGTGCAGATTATTGGGAGTTCACTTATCGATAAGAACTCAGAGACGCTCAAGACTAATTTTGAGACCGATCGATCCCCCGGAGATTTTGCGAAAATGTATAAGGAAGACAGCCTTCCGGGTGGTCATGTGATATCACTTGGACCGGGCAATGAGGAAGCTGCCCTTTCGGCTTTGCAAGCATTTCCTGGCGGGTTTCATATTGGTGGTGGGGTAAATCCACAAAATGCTATTGCGTATCTTGATGCGGGAGCCAGTCATGTAATTGTCACATCATATGTATTTTCCAATGGCCGGATCGATATTGAGAAACTTAAGTTACTTCAAGAGACTGTCGGGAAAAACCGATTAGTACTGGATCTCAGTTGTCGAAAAAAAGGATCTGACTTCTGGATTGTAACCGACCGATGGCAAAAGTTCACAGATGAAATTATCAGCCCTGAAATACTCAATCAACTTGCAGATCATTGTGACGAGTTTCTTGTACATGGGGTTGATGTTGAAGGAAAAATGGAAGGAATCCAGACAGAACTTATTGAAATCCTGGGGGAAAATTCTCCCATCCCTGTGACCTACGCCGGAGGTGTCAAAGCCCTCTCAGATCTTGGCCTTGTAAAGGAGGTTGGTAGTAATCGGGTAGACTTGACTATCGGCAGTGCATTAGATATTTTCGGAGGAACTGTCCCATATCGCAGCGTCGTCGAATGGTTTCAGAATTGAATATTGTTAAATCAGATTCCTC
>CAXMPV010000209.1:0-3420 GCA_964195175.1 uncultured Thermodesulfobacteriota bacterium
ATATCAGTAGACAAAACCAACAAATCGAGAAGTTTAAAAAGATGGAAAATCTTTCACTCCCTACACAGTTTCACTATGGTAGCATACCGGGATTAAGAAAAGAAGCACAACAGAAGTTAGACCTGTATCGGCCGGTTTCATTGGGACAGGCTTCCCGTATTTCAGGAGTGTCACCTGCAGATATTTCAATATTGATGGTTTATCTGTTGAGCAAAGGCAAGAATGGCACTCGATCAGTTTCTATTTAACAATATGGTTCAACAGTAGTTTAAGCTGGACCAGGTAGATATTTGCTGGAAATGTAGAACTACCTTTTCATGTTCATGCTCATTAAAAATTCGGCATTTGTCTGGGCTTTAGATAATCTGGTCGAAAGTAGTTCCAGTGCATCTGCCGGACTCATTTCATTAAGAACCCTTCGCAGTACCCATACTCTTTTTAATTCCTCAGGATCAAGTATTAACTCTTCCTTCCTGGTACCTGATCTGTTTATGTCTATTGCCGGGAATAGCCTTTTATCCGCCAATCTTCTGTCCAGATGCAATTCCATATTTCCAGTACCCTTAAACTCTTCAAAGATGACCTCATCCATTCTGCTACCGGTATCTACAAGTGCGGTAGCAATTATGGTCAAGCTTCCGCCTTCTTCAATATTTCTTGCAGCACCAAAAAATCTCTTAGGTTTTTGAAGTGCATTTGCATCTACACCACCAGACAATATCTTTCCACTATGTGGGATTTCAGTATTATATGCCCTTGCCAGTCGAGTGATTGAGTCAAGCAATATGACTACATCCTTTTTGTACTCTACCATTCGTTTGGCTTTTTCTATTACCATTTCTGCAACTTGTACATGGCGACTTGCCGGCTCATCAAAGGTAGAACCAATTACTTCGGCATCTACCGCTCTGTCCATCTCCGTAACCTCCTCCGGACGTTCATCTATTAGTAGTATTATAAGGGTAACTTCCGGATGGTTTTTTGTTATGCTGTTTGCGATTTCCTGAATAAGGACCGTTTTTCCTGTACGCGGTGGTGCGACAATCAAACCGCGCTGTCCTTTGCCTATTGGAGTAACCAGATCCATTATTCGCATCTCTGTTTCATCTTTTTTAGCTTCCAGCATAATACGCTCGTCAGGATGAAGCGGTGTTAAATCTTCAAAAACAGACATTTCATTTAACACATCAGGGTTTTCATAGTTTATAGCCTCTACTCTGAGGAGCGCAAAATACCTTTCATTTTCTTTAGGAGGACGAATTTGCCCTGAAACGGTATTACCCGTTCTTATGCCAAACCGCCTTATTTGTGATGGTGAAATATATATATCGTCAGGGCATGGTAAATAATTATAGTCTGGTGAACGTAAAAAACCGAAACCTTCCGGCAATACCTCAACCACTCCCTCACCATACATAAGGCCATTCTGATTTACTCGTTCCTTGAGTATTTTAAATATCAATTCTTGTTTTTTCAGGCCGGAATACTCTTGTATTTTTTCTCTTTTGGCAGTGTCCTGAAGTGCTTTTATTGTCATCTTCTGTAGTGCCGTGATGTGCATATCGCCTTTTTTTATCTCTTCATACTTTTCATTTGTATTTTTGTCTACGGCAGGTGTACTGGCTTTCTTGACAGGCCTGGTAGGTTTCGTAGTCGTTCTAGCTTTTGTAGTCTTTGTTGGAACCATGTTATTCTCCAAATTACTTTTTTGTTATAAATTGACACCAAAAATCTTTAACTTGATTTAGTGTGCCTTCTTTAGAATTATTGTTATTAATGATAACGTCTGACATTTCTTTTTTTTGTGGTATTAAGCCCTGAAATTTTTCTCTTTTTGCTATTTCGTCTAAAGGCCACTTGCGGCTGTTTTTGACTCTTGACACGCAACTGTTTTTCTCAGTATCAACAAACAGTACGATGTCACATATATCTATCAATTTTGATTCTACTAATAGTGCCGCATCTAAAACGATAGCCGATGTTGCTGCCTTAGCATGAAGTTTAGCAATTCTACTTTTAATTTGTTCAATTGCTTTTGGGTGGATTATACTATTTAATGCAGACACCTCTTTTTTGTCTGAGAATACGATTTCTGCCAACGCATCTCTTTTTATTTTGCCGTGATTGTCCTGTATGTGGACTCCCCATCTTTTTGTAATTTTATCTGTGATATCATTGGTATTAATAAGTTCGTGGCAAATTTTATCAGCATCAATAAGATCTGCACCCAACGATTCCAGCATTTCTGCTATTGTACTCTTTCCACTTGCTATGCCACCCGTAATACCTATTACTTTAACTCTCTGCTTCATTCAGTTGTTATAGTGGTTTTCAGCAAGAAAAGAATTAAAACCATATTCGGTGAAAAGTTCATTCAGTTTAGTATTATTAAAATCTGTCAAACGGCACTCTTCGATACTAAAGTCCAGAGGAACTTCTATATCTATGGTTGCCAGGCGCATTGATAGTCTGGCAGATTCAGCAAATTTTACTAAGTTTTCCTGTCTTTTCTTTCCTTTTACCTTGTCGGTATTTGATAATACGTTTTCAAGGGTCTTCCATTCTCTAATAAGATCTAAAGCCGTCTTAATGCCGATACCTGGTACGCCGGGTATATTGTCGCTTGAGTCTCCACTAAGAGCAAGTACGTCAATAAAACTTTTCGGCTCAATTCCCATTTCGTTTCGTATTCTATCAATATCCCTTATTTGTTTCTTTCTTGGATTGAAAACCTTTATATATTTATCAACTAGCTGATCCATGTCTTTATCAGTAGTTATTATTGTGCATTCGATGTTTTCCTTAGATACTTTTGTTGAGATGGTTCCAATTATGTCATCAGCTTCGAAACCCTGAATAGCAAAAAGTGGTATATTGTAAGCTCTTATTACATCAAACATAAGGGGTATCTGGGTAATAAGATCGTCAGGTGTAGGCTTTCTATGCTCTTTATATTTTTCATATTCCTTGTGTCTGAATGTTGGCCCTTTGGAATCAAAGGCTATTGCCATGTAACATGGTCTGTCCTCTTTTAAGATCTTACGTAACATTCTGGTAAAACCGTATACTGCATTTATTGGTTGGCCAGACGGTGTCGTTAATCCGTTGATTGCGTAGTAAGCCTGATATAGTTGAGAATGTCCGTCAATAATAAAGAAATTTCTTGCCACTTATGGATATAATAATATGGAATTGTATGCTGGTTTTGTTACTTCTTCACGTTTTGGAGATAAGCAAGTATTTGAGAGGTTATTACTAGCAAAAGATCTTCAGATGATCTTTTGCTCATTCATTCAATAAATTATGTTCAACATGCAGAATATCAGATTTATGTAGGTTTTCAAAGTTAACTGCTCGTTAGAATATAGCATCAATTACAATTGAAACTCAGAAGCTTGCTATTTCATAAAAGCGGTGTCA
>CAXMPV010000210.1:0-3346 GCA_964195175.1 uncultured Thermodesulfobacteriota bacterium
AATGTCCCAAACAAAAAAACAGGCGTGTTTGATGTTTTGATCAGCAACTCAAAGATTGAGAAAATCGGTAAAAATATTAAAGACAGAGAGGCTTTAGTCGTAGATGCTAAAGATAAAATAGTAGTTCCCGGACTTGTAGATGTGCATGTTCATTTCAGGCAGCCGGGGCAAGAGCACAAGGAAGATCTTTACTCTGGTTCGCGGGCGGCTGCAGCTGGTGGTTTTACTACTGTTATAGCAGAACCGAATACGAATCCCCCGATTGATACTCCGTCACGGCTTATTCAGCTTCTTAAAATAGCTAAAAAAGAGAGTGTCATTAATTATTTTTCAAAATCAGCAACTACTGTAGGGCTAAATGGGAATAGATTAGTTGATGTTGAAAGATTAAAAAAAGCAGGTGCAAAGGCGATCTCTGATGATGGGCATCCTGTCGCTGGAGAAAGACTAATGCTTAATGCACTAAAAAAGGGTAGGGAATGTAATATTTTAGTGAATCCTCATTGCGAGGAATCACCGCTATATCGTAAAAGGCAAAGCGAGAAGAGAAAGAACCTGCAAAATTTTCCTGACTCTGTCACGAATCAGCCGTACGAAGCTGAAGCTGATTTTATTATGCGCGATATTGGGCTGGCAGAAAAGACAGGTGCGCGGATACATATTTCTCATGTAAGCCTTGCTAAATCTGTATCAGAAATTGCTAAAGCCAAAAAACGAGGTGTGAAAATAACTGCAGAAGCAGCGCCGCATCATCTTTTGTTAAGCGAAGATGCAGTTAAGAAAATTGGTACTAATGCTAAAGTCAACCCTCCGTTGAGATCAAAAGCAGATGTCAAGGCAGTACAACAGGGATTAGCTGACGGCACTATAGACATTATTGCCAGCGACCATGCGCCTCATTTGGCAAAAGACAAGGATCTGCCTTTTAACAAGGCCGCTTTTGGACTCATCGGTTTAGAAACAACTTTAGGACTGGTGCTGACACATCTGGTTCGTCCAGGAATCTTAACGCTGAAACAGGCAATAGAGCAGATGACTATCTTGCCGGCTAAAATTTTTGGTCTGGACAAATCAGGAATTGGCAGTCTAACGCCCGGGACGAAAGCGAACATAACAGTAATTGATTTGAAAAAGAGATGGAAAGTAGATGTTAATAAATTTTTCTCAAAAGCAAGGAACTGTCCGTTTAACGGTTGGAACCTTCAGGGGAAAGCAATAATGACAATAGTCGGAAACAAGATTGTCATGAAAGACGGTAAAATAATAGAAAACACTTAATTTATACATTATCGGTAGTGGAGAAACCTTTTAACCCGACAGATTGTTTGTAATGCAGGTTCCCACCTCCATTAATACTTCTAATTATAGAAAGGAATGACATGACGAAACTTTATACTGATAAAGAAGCTAATATCAAACCACTTAAAGGTAAAACGATTGCAATCATCGGCTATGGTAGCCAGGGGCATGCCCATGCGCAAAACCTCCGTGAAAGTGGCCTTAAAGTCATAGTTGGACAGAGAAAGGATTCTCCAAATTACACTTTAGCAGTTAAGCATGGTTTTAAACCTGTGACCGCAGTCAAAGCCACACAACAGGGAGATCTGGTCGCAATACTGATGCCTGATGAAGTACAGGGAGACGTCTACAAAGCAGAGATTGAACCTCATTTGAAAAAAGGCAAAACACTTCTATTCTCACATGGATTCAACATCCATTTTGGTCAGGTTGTTCCTCCAAAAGATGTTGACGTAATCATGGTAGCGCCAAAAGGGCCTGGACATCTGGTAAGAAGTGAATATGAAAAAGGCGGCGGTGTACCGTGTTTAATGGCCATCCATCAAAACCCTTCAAAGAAAGCAGACAAGGTAGCCTTGGCATACGCCGGGGGTATTGGAGGCGGAAGAGGTGGTATTCTGGAAACAACTTTTGCAGAAGAAACAGAAACAGATCTTTTTGGTGAACAGGCAGTTTTGTGTGGAGGAGCTGCTGCTCTGGTTAAGGCCGGATTCGAAACACTTGTCGAAGCAGGATACCAGCCGGAACTTGCATATTTTGAGTGCATGCATGAACTGAAACTCATCGTAGACCTCTTCTACCAGGGAGGCCTGACATACATGAGACATTCTATCAGTAATACTGCTGAGTTTGGAGATGTAACAAGAGGGCCGAGAATTGTTACTGAAGAAACTAAGAAAGAGATGAAGAAGATACTCTCTGAGATACAGGACGGCAAATTTGCTAAAGAGTGGATTCTCGAAAACAAAGCCGGTCGTCCAATGTTTAATGCGCTTGTCGCAAAAGACAAGGATCATCAACTGGAAAAAGTTGGTGCGAAACTGCGCAAACTCATGAAATGGATAGATTCAAAATAAGAAACCACAGATTATTTTTTTTAATTATCTGTATGTCCAAGAGATAATTATTTAATGGAAATAGTATGGTGGGCATTGCCCACCATACAGAACCAGCCGATTTGTTTCGATAATTTGAGTAGCCGCAGGCTTTAGCCTGCGTTTGCCTCCGGCTATTCGGCGTGTTACATGTTAACCTAAGTTGCGCAACCTAAAGGATGCGGCTACAATAAGCTGCATTGGTACTAAGCCATATGTCTAAAATCAAAATATTCGATACTACGTTAAGAGACGGAGAGCAGTCTCCGGGTGCAAGCCTGGACAATAAAGAAAAGCTACAGATTGCAAGACAACTCTCTGCTTTGAATATTGATGTGATGGAAGCAGGCTTCCCTATTACATCAGAGGGCGACTTCAAGTCTGTAAGTACTATTGCAAAGGAGATACGGGATGTAAGTATTTGCGCGCTCGCACGTGCAGTTGACAAAGATATCGACTGTGCGGCAAAGGCTCTAAAATCTGCCAAATCACCCAGGATACATGTTTTTCTCGCCACATCTGCAATTCATCGCAAATTCAAACTGGTTAAGGCAAAAGAAGAGATCATAAAGACTGCCGTAAAAGGTGTAAAACGTGCTAAAAAGTATGTTGATGATGTCGAATTTTCTCCGGAAGATGCGTCAAGAACTGAACCTGATTTTCTGGTAGAAGTTGTAGAAGCCGTAATAGCTGCGGGAGCAACAACGGTAAATATTCCCGACACGGTAGGATATGCAGTACCTGAACATTATGCCGCGATAATAAAAAATCTTAGAGACAATGTAAAAAACATCAATGATGCTGTTATTAGTGTTCACTGTCATAATGACCTTGGACTTGCTGTTGCCAATTCACTTGCAGCAGTAAAGGCTGGTGCTACACAGGTGGAATGCACGATAAACGGAATCGGGGAGAGAGCTGGCAATGCATCTCTCGAAGAGATTGTTATGGCG
>CAXMPV010000211.1:0-3325 GCA_964195175.1 uncultured Thermodesulfobacteriota bacterium
TTCTACGGATCTACAGGACGCGTATGCCGAGATTTGTCCAATAGTTGAAGTAACCCTCAACAAAGAAGATATTTCAGGCGACCTGATCATTATGGCTGCCGGAATGAGTGCACCTGTCAATAAAGCCTCTCAAAATATTTCAAGAGATTCCCTGGCTAAACAAAACATACCGGTTTTTGAAGATTATGCATCAGCTCTGGCACGTCACGGACAAGGGAGTGAAATCGTTATTTGTGTTTCCAACCCCCATGAACTGGCAGTTGAAATCTTTGCACGGCATCTCGATCGGAAAAGGGTCATTGGTATTGGTGCCTATCTGGACTCCCTGCGATTCAGAAAGGAAATAGCGAAAGACATTGGCATTCGCCGCCAGAAGGTACATGGCTTTATGATTGGAGAACATGGTAATAATATGGTTCCCATTTGGAGTAATGTTCATATTTATGGTTTTCAAAAAGACGCTTTGCATGAGACCTTAAATAAAATACGACGTGGTTACTCCACCATTAACTTTTCTGAAGATATCGCGCAAGCCAGGAGCGATATTGATAAATTAATCATTGAAGGTAAAATACATGAAGCATTCATATTAGCCGAACGGTATCCTCCGGATATAAGGGTAGTTTTAAAATCGGATATCACTCACTTCAGCGGCTCAAAAACTGTAACCGGTACTGTTAACGCCACACTGGAATTGATTAAGGCAATCACCATGGGACACGATACATTTATTTCGGGACAGATCAAACTGGAAGGTGAATTTTACGGTATTTATGGTACAACCGGTGTTCCTTTCGTGGTAGGGAATCAGGGAGTAGAGAAAGTATTAGAAATCCCACTCGAAAAAGAAGAAAAGCAACTGCTGATTAAAAATGCCGGAAACATTAATCAGAAAATTGCTGAATGGTTATCTTAATTACGACTATACTATACGCTGTCTTCCATGCCCGGACAGCAGGCAGGTGTGTTAAGTATTTATAATACCTCCCTGAAAAACAGAAGGAGTAAAGTCATGAAGCCCGATAATTTTATTCAAAATCGCCGGAAATTTCTCAGGAATGTTTCATATGGCACTATCGCCTTAACCACAGCAGGGACATTTGCTCAAAACCTCATTAGCACTACGGCTGAAGCATTAGCCGAAGACCTTTCTCTTACACCCCGGCAGACAGAGGGGCCGTTCTATCCGGACAAACTGCCGTGGGATACCGATAATAACCTTCTAATCATCAACGACTCAACCACCCCCGCCGCTGGAGAGATTACACATCTCACAGGTCGTGTTCTCAGTTCGGCAGGAAAACCAATCAGTAACGCGGTCGTTGAAATCTGGCATGTTGATAACAACGGGATCTATCTCCACACGAGATGTCCCAATCAAGACCAACGCGACAGAAACTTCCAGGGATATGGACGTACCATTACCGGTCAATCAGGTGAGTATTATTTTCTTACTATCAAGCCTGTGCCTTATGACCTGGGCGTAAAGCGCACTCCACACATCCACTTCATTGTCAGAAAAGGTGATAAACGGCTGCTCACAACCCAGATGTATATTAAGGGACATCCCTGGAATGAGCGGGACTTTATATTCCAAAGTATTCGTGGTAAAGAGGCTCGTGAGGCTGTCCTCGTTGATTTCAAGACAATCAGAGGCTCTACGATGGGAGAGCGGAAGGCACAATTCGATATCGTAATCGGTGTAACTCCGGAAGATCCATCAATAGATATAACCCGAAATCGTGATGGGCTCCCTGTTGAAAGGAAATAGTTGTCCAGGCAACTGAAGGTAAAGACCCGAACTATAAATCACAAGGCTGTGGTTAATGCGGTACAGGTAATGAGAATATTACCACAAGAGACAAAAGCAAGAGAGACATGTGAAAAATAATCTTGAAAGGAGTACGTTATGATGGAAATACAATGCCCCAATTGTAAGTATGAAGGAATCGGTAAGCATATTACCAGAGGTTCCGTTGCTGTGGAATTGGTATTATGGCTGCTATTTATGTTTCCGGGTTTAGTTTATTCAATCTGGAGGCATTCAACCAGGAAGTGGGTGTGTCCTGAATGCGATTTCGAGAATGTAAGGAAAATAAAAAAAACGAATGTAGTTTGTATGCCCGGAATGTTTATCAAAATAATAGCAGGTATTATTGGAATAATTTTTTTATTGTATGTTCTGGGTTTGATTGGTTTTAACAAATGAAAACCAGTTTCAACACTGAATATAAAACAGAGGTAATATTATTACCTCGAATGATGCTCATTCTTCCAGATACCTTCACGCTTTTTCCACCTTTGAAAGTCTGCTAAATTTGTTTACAATACAGTTAGGAGAAGGAAGTTTTAGATTCTGGGAGGTAGCAAGGAGTGTGTAGGTGTAAGAGCTTGGCTGTTGCCCATCAACCCCCAGTAGTTAAGTTTTAGGTACCTTTCAGTTGACATAATAAAAGGTTTATGTGGCGAGACGGCATAGACCTTTTTTCATGCCTGTCTCTTAAACACCATTCAAACATCAAGCGTAACCAGGTAGAAATCAATTCAGGACATAACTCCCAATAAATACTTGAGTTTTATTGACTATTTTACTACTCTTACTAAATCTTTAGAAAGCAGTTTTCCTTTCATCTACCGGCATGAATCTCGAACCCATTGTATGAAAAAAAAGTTTACCAGATATATCAATCAATTATTAGCCATCCTCAAACCAGCCAGGTCTTTCAAACCTGTCTGGAACAAGTATACAAGTCGTACACATCGACATTACGCATGCGTTATTGCTATTGCTGTTGGGTTGATGCTGGGATGTACCAAACAGGTCAATATAAGTCAGGCATTATATATTAAAGGAGACCTGGTCTTAGGTTACCAACCGAAGTCAAACCTTGTTCTGAAACAATCTACTCCCGGTAAACCAAAATATCCGGTCATTGATGTGCATACACATTTTTCAAGTGACTTATCTCCAACATTCCTGATTGAAAAAATGGATGCACTGGGGATTAGAGCCATCATCAATTTGAGCGGTGGTTATGGGGTAAAGCTGGATCGAATGCTGGAGAAATTCTCACAATATGATCCTCAACGCTTGATCATTTTTTGTAATCTTGATTTCTCGAAAATAGATAATCCGGATTTTAGTGAGCAAATGGTGGCATTCCTGAGTGCCGCACATGCAAAAGGGGCTAAGGGTCTGAAAATTTTTAAGAACCTGGGGTTGACCCTGAAAGATAAAACAGGTCAGATTATTGCTATTGATGATGCCATACTTGATCCTGTCTGGGCCAAGGCTGGAGAACTCGGGATGCCGGTACTGATACAC
>CAXMPV010000212.1:0-3315 GCA_964195175.1 uncultured Thermodesulfobacteriota bacterium
TCATTTTTCGTCTTATTTTTCTTATGGGCCGTCAAAGAAGAACAATTTGATGACCTTGAAACACCAGCCCATAGGATGCTGATTGATGACTGGAATGACAAACCAGAGAAAGTAAAGAGTTGAAACCAACTCGAAATTATGGGAAAGGAACATGAAAATGAGCTCTTCGAATGATACCAATTCCGGACTGATACAGGTTAAATATAATGACCAGATAGTCAGGATGTTTACGCTGGCAACCATATTCTGGGCGACTATAGCCTTCTTAGTAGGAATTTTTATTGCCTTACAGATGGCAGTCCCGCAACTTAACCTGACCGGATGGTTGACGTTTGGTCGATTAAGACCATTACATACTAATGCGGCAATCTTTGCGTTTGCAGGCAATGCTATCTTTGCGGGTATTTATCATTCTACCCAAAGACTTTTGAAGACGAGACTGTTTTCAGATGGATTAAGCAAACTTCATTTCTGGGGATGGCAATTCATTATTGTCCTGGCCGTAATCACCTTACCCCTTGGCATTTCACAGGGTAAAGAGTATGCAGAATTAGAATGGCCTATAGATCTTGCTATTGTGCTTATCTGGGTTGTTTTTGCCGTCAATTTTTTTGGCACATTAGTAAAGCGTAATGAAAAACATCTGTACGTAGCTATATGGTTCTACATTGCAACTATTGTCACCGTTGCACTTCTCTATATTGTAAATGCTATAAGCATACCGATCAGTCCCTTTAAAAGTTACATAGTCTATGCGGGAATTCAAGATGCCCTTATTCAATGGTGGTATGGGCACAATGCGGTAGCCTTTTTCCTGACTACACCGTTTCTGGGCTTGATGTATTATTATATGCCGAAGGCTGCAAACAGGCCTATCTACAGCTATAGACTTTCAGTCGTGCATTTCTGGTCTCTCATTTTTCTTTATATCTGGGCAGGCCCTCACCATCTTTTAAGCACAGCTTTACCTGGATGGCTTCAGACACTCGCTACCGTTTTCAGCGTAATGCTCTGGGCTCCAAGCTGGGGAGGAGCCGTTAACGGGATACTGACACTTCGCGGCTCATGGAATTTATTAAGAACAGATCCTATCATAAAGTTTATGGTTGCAGCCATAACGTTTTATGCAATGGCAACCTTTGAGGGCCCGCTTCTATCAATAAGGGCCGTAAACTCTCTGGGACATTATACCGATTGGATTATCGGTCATGTACATTTAGGGACCCTGGGCTGGAATGGATTTCTAACCTTTGGAATAATATATTTTATCGTTCCAAAATTATGGAGTACTGAACTATATAGTAAAAAAATGGCAAACATCCATTTCTGGATAGGTATCCTTGGAATACTCTTTTACTACGTTTCCATGCTGGCAGCCGGAATAACCCAGAGTTTAATGTGGAGGGCCGTAGATGCAAATGGCCACCTTGTTTATCCGGACTTTGTAGAAACAGTAATCCGGATTATGCCTCTATTTCTCTTCCGCGCATTGGGAGGAGTATTGTTCCTGGCAGGCTATGTTCTCCTGCTCTATAACATTTACAAAACTATCAAGCAGGCGCCAAAAGAGCTGGCAGAAGAAACCGTTCAAGTTAGAACATCCTCATCGGCGCCTGTTCATCCGGAACGGGGACATAGAAAGCTGGAAGGGATGGCCGTCACTTTTACCATATTGGCGCTTATTGCAATTTTAGTCGGTTCCATAATAGAAATTGTGCCAACTCTCTCCATCAATAAATACGTTAAAACAGAAAATAAAGTAGAACCGTTTACACCATTAGAACTGGCAGGAAGAGACATATACATTAAAGAGGGTTGTTATACCTGCCACTCCCAGATGATCCGAACAATACCTTCTGATGTGTTGAGATATGGACCAGCGTCTACAATTGAAGAGTCCATGTACGACAGACCATTTCAGTGGGGTTCAAAACGTACCGGTCCTGATCTGGCACGGCTTGGCAAAAAATATCCGGACCTCTGGCACTACATGCACATGGAAGACCCGAGAGCGGTTATAAAAGAGTCAATTATGCCAGCCTATCCATGGCTAATTACGTCAAAAATAGATTTTGACGGTTTAGAAAAGAGAGTATCGCTTTTTAATAAACTGGGTGTTCCTTATTCCGATGAAATTCTGCATGACGCGAATAACCTGGCAAAAGAACAGGCAAAAGAGATTGCGGAAGTGCTGAAAAAACAGGGAGTAAAAGGAGATCTATCAGACAAGAATATTACGGCTTTGATCGCATACCTCCAGGCCCTCGGGCAAAAAGGAGGCGAGTAATATGAAACAGTTGGCATTGTCCCAATTTAACGATATGTATTTAATTGCAATCGGATTCTTTTTATTCTTCTCCGTTTTTATCGGCGCTATTTTCTGGGTGTACAGAAAGGGTTCGAAAAAACACTATGATTATTTATCTCAACTACCACTTCGTGAGGAGAATCGGACATGAGTGAAGATAAAACACAACGGTATGAAGACAAAGTAATAGAGGGCTATGAGTATGATGGTATTACTGAGTATGACAATCCCTGTCCTACCTGGTTAATGTATATTTTTTATTTTACAGCCCTCCTGGCTATTTTCATTACAGGCTATCATTTTGGAAGTGGCAGCAAGGATAAAATACTGGAGGCCTATGCGATAAAATTAAAAGAGGCCCAATCACAGACGCAGACACAAACATCGACACAGAAACCCGAAGTCAACGAAAGTGAACTTTTAGCGCTTTTGGAAGATCCCGCTGCTTTAGCAGAGGGAGGGGAAATTTTCGGAGAACAATGTGCCCTTTGCCATGGATATTCCGCAGAAGGCATGATCGGGCCTAATCTCATTGACAATTACTGGCTGCATGGTAAAGGAAAGATCAGCGACATAGTGGTTTCCATCAGTTCCGGAATTCCTGATAAAGGCATGGCTGCCTGGGCAGACAGAATCCCTGAACAGCAAATCCTGCATATAGCAGCTTATATAAAGTCACTACAAGGGACCACGGTAGAGAATGCGAAAGAGCCTGACGGCGAGCTTGTAGAAGAATAAGATGGTGGAAAGTGTTCAAAAACTGCCGGAAGACGGCTTTCGCATAAACCAATTCCCAATGGCTGCACATGGGTTTTTTAGAAAGCAGAGGGATCTCTCCCAATGGGCGCTGATAGCTCTATTTATCATTCTGCCCTGGATTAAAATAAACGGCCTGCCTGCCATTCTAATTAATTTGCCGGATCGCAGATTTACATTTTTTGGTCTGAGCTTCTGGAGTCATGATGCGCCGCTGCTTTTCTTTGTATTAGCAAGTTTTTTACTGGGGC
>CAXMPV010000213.1:0-3307 GCA_964195175.1 uncultured Thermodesulfobacteriota bacterium
ATGCTTACAAAAATGCAGCTGACTATACAACAAACACATCCTATGTTTCCTGTGAAGATATCGTTAACAAAATTGTTACGATAGTAAACAAAACGATAAAGAAATAATCTACACGTATACCTTTAAAGGAAGTCTTAATACAAAATCAGTATTGCCCTAATCTTTCTTTTTGTCATCCAGAGACGCAATAACCTCATCCACAATCCCGTATTCCTTTGCCTCCTGTGAAGACATGTAGAAATCTCTGTCAAAGTCTTTTTCTATTTTTTCAATTGACTGACCGCTGTGCTTCACCAGTATTTCATTAAGGCTTTTCTTCATAAACATTATCTCTTCTGCCTGAATGCTTATATCAGTTGCCGTGCCCGTCGTTCCTCCCCATGGCTGATGCAACATTATCCTTGTATGTGGCAAACTATACCTCTTCCCCTTTGTCCCTGCAGCCATAAGTACCGCGCCCATGCTATAAGCAGAACCAATACAAAAAGTAGCCACATCACAATGTACGAATTGCATTGTATCATAAATTGCAAGACCTGCCGTGATTGAACCTCCTGGAGAGTTTATATAAATACTAATATCCTGATTTTTATTGTCATTTTGCAAAAATAACATTTGAGCTATTACAATGTTCGAAACGTTATCATCTATCTGACTGCCAATGAATATTATCCGATCTTTAAGCAAACGGGAGAAGATATCGTAATGTCTTTCTCCAGATCCTGTCTTTTCTACTACGTATGGTACATAAATGTTTCCATTTGCCGACATAGAATTACGCCCTGTGTACGGACAGCTATTCAGATTATCCTTAGTCACTTAATCCTCCTTGTTGATTATTTTTCATTTTTCTTTTTGCTTAGCTTTCGCTTTAGTTTTTTTCTTAACTTCTTCTTTAACCTCTTCTATATTTGCTTCTTTCATTAGAAGATTAAGTGTTTTGGACTCTCTCAACTGATGTCGTAAGTTTGACATACTGTTCATCTTCTCAAGTTGTTTTTTCATACCAGCAGCATCAAGACCATACATGCCTGCCATCTCGCTTATTCTTCTATTGACATCATCTTCTGTAACAAATATTCTCTCTTTTTCTGCTATGTGTTCAAGCACAAGTGACATTTTAAAATCCCTGACAACCGATTCTTCTGAAGCACTCTTTAAATCTTCCGAATGCTTTTCTATCTCTTCCTGCGGAGTACCTTTATTTACCAGATCGAGCTGATATTTGTGAAGTCTCTCGCTTGTGTGATGTTTAATCATGTCTTCCGGCATTTCAAAATCAGCCATCTCTATGAGTTTACTGGAAATTTGTTCCTGCATTTCACCCTCTGCCATTCTTTTCTTTTCCATTTCCAGCCTCTTAGACATAAACTCCTTTAATTCTCCGAGTGTATCGTAGCCAACCTGTTTCGCCAATTCATCATCTATTTTAGGGCTTTTCGGCCTTTTAATTTCTTTTATTGATATTTCCATTTTGGCAGACTTGTTTCTGTGTTGTTCAACGGAAAAGTTGTCTCCTAATTCTACATCCACAGAAATCTTGTCTCCGGATTTCGCACCTACAAGGCTATCTTTCAGATCCGGCACATTAATATCAGCCACGTGAGAACCAGCTACCATAACTTCCAGCTCCTGGTCCGACCAAACAACCTCATCATTAATACCAACTTCACAATCACAAATAATAAAATCCTCGGTTTTCACTTTACCCGTCTTAACAATCGTTAATTGAGCCTTCTGCTTGCTTATAGTCTCTAATGCTTTATCTATATCTTCATCAGTAACAGACAATGGCTTTCTCTGTAACTTCAATCCCTTATATTCTCCCAACTCAAATGTTGGTAAGACTTCCAGGGTAATTTCAAATTTTAACGGTTTTCCCAATTCAAGATTAATATCGCCAATATCAGGGTCACCTACAGGTGACAATTTGTTCTCTTCTATTGCCTGTTGATATGAACCACTGACAACTGCCCGCTTTACATCGTCCATAATTTTGTCACCATAATTCTTTTCAAGAAGCTTCCTGGGGACTTTCCCCTTCCTGAAACCAGGCACCTTGGCCATCCTGGCGACCTCTTTTAACTGTTTTTGCCACTCGTCGTCAATTGCTTCCTTTGGTATCTCGAACTTAAGCAATTTTTTGCACGGCCCAACTTCTTCTATTTTTATATTCATTTGTTTTACTTAAAATATTTTTGTTAACTTTTGCCAGTTTTCTGACCAAATAATGCCAGGACGAACAGCGCGTTTAGCGAAATGGAGCGGGTGATGGGATTCGAACCCATGACATTCACGTTGGCAACGTGATGCTCTACCGCTGAGCTACACCCGCGTTTTGACCAATTATAATTGACCAATATAGATTTACAATATATTTTTATTTGGTGCGAGAGGGGGGAGTCGAACCCCCACACCTTGCGGTACTAGATCCTAAGTCTAGCGCGTCTGCCAGTTCCGCCACCCTCGCTCACAAGGTGTACTAAAAAGATACATTCATTACCGGCGAACATATAACAAATCACCGAATCGCTAAATATAAATACACTTAGCATGAATTTTCCAATCCTCCAGTTTAGTTTCAAGTACTATATTTTGCAATCTTTTTTATTATAAATGTACTAGTATTTTCTGAAATTATTCCCTGAAAACAGTAATTCTCGTGAAAACACCTGGTATCGACCTTTCACTGCCTTTCATATGAAAATACTCAACACATCAGAAACAAATAAAGTAAAGAGACATAAGTTTATTGGCTTGAATAATAGAAACAAATTAAGGCCATTCTAAAACCTCTTGCGCTGTAAGTGTTTATATGATAGTATCTTCTCGGTATCTGGAATTATATAATGTTATTCACTAAGTTTGTAACTGAGACGAACACATTTCTAATATCTTCTTAATGTAAATGCATTACAATTAGCGCAGAAAGGACAAATAATGAAAGGTATTGTACTTGCCGGTGGACTAGGTACCCGACTATTGCCTTTAACAAAGATTACCAACAAGCATTTGTTACCTATCTTCGACAAACCGATGATATACTACCCCTTGCAAACATTAATCAATGCAGGGATCGAGGATATTATGATTGTTACCGGTGGTAATAATGCAGGTGATTTTCTCCGGCTTTTAGGTAATGGAAAACAATTTGGATTGAAGGACATAAACTATACATATCAGGAAGGTGAAGGAGGAATTGCAGAAGCTCTGGACCTTGCAAAAAACTTCGCAGATGGTGAGAAGACAATTATCATCCTGGGAGATAATATTATTGAGAAGAATATAACCAAAGAGAAGGAAGAAT
>CAXMPV010000214.1:0-3259 GCA_964195175.1 uncultured Thermodesulfobacteriota bacterium
TGAAAAGTACAGAGAAGAGAGCGAACTTAAGAAGCAGAGAGAATATCACAATTCTCTGATAGGTCGCGGACTTCGAATGATCTCAGATTCATATCTAGATAGCCTCGAAAAAAAGAGCAAAGAACAAAACATTCCTTTTGCGAGAAACATCCAGGAAGGCAAGAACTATATTCAGTTGGTGAAGGATATCAATAAAAATGATTATGATCTTGTGATTATTGGTGTCAGAGGCCTTGGCGAGGTACAGGAAAATGCAATAGGCAGCGTCTGTGAAAGAGTTGTCAGACGGATTAATACAGATGTATTAATAGTGAAAAATGAAAGGCCACTCGAAGGCAGGATAATAGTAACAGTTGATGGTAGCGAACAGTCTTTCAGGGCAGTTGAAATGGCTGCTGATTTGGCAGTGAAATACAATCTTGAGTTAGAGGCTGTGTCCGTCTATGATCCGCATTATCATCATGTTGCCTTTAATGGAATAGCCAAGATCCTGTCCGGAGAAATGGGTGAAGTCTTCAAATCTGACGAACAGGAAAAACTGCATGAGGATGTTATAGACAAGGGACTCGAAAAGATTTATCAGGGACATCTTGAAAGTGCATTAAAAAAGGTAACGGAGTCTGGTATAAAATTAAAAACTACACTTCTTGAAGGGAAGCCTTATGATCAGATATTAAAGTATGTAGACAAGATTAAGCCGTCTCTTCTGGTTTTGGGCCGTACCGGCATACATGCTATTGAAGGGTTGGATCTGGGAAGTGCGACAGAAAATATTTTGCGTGATGCTAAATGTAATGTCCTTATAACGAAGAGCAGGCAGACAGTGGAAACAAATCCATTCTATCAAGATGAGGAGATTGTAAAGAAGGAAATAAAGAGGGAACAGGAAGCTGAGGCACAGGCGGTCGCAACAGCGGAGGTTTCCTGGACTGATGATGCAAACACGCTGATCTCCAAGGTTCCGGCGTTTGTAAGACCAATGGTAGTTGGTGAAGTTGAAACCTATGCCAGAACGAAAGGCAGTAGCGAGATTACGAAAGAAATCGTAGAAGAAGTTAAGGCTAAATGGGCTGACTCAATGAACTATTCTTGATCACCTTGAACACATAGATGTACCGTTTCTATAAATCACACCTATTTGCAATCCATTAATTACATAACTCCTGATTTCAAGGGTTATGTGATATCATTTGAATATACTTACAATAAATGGTCATATGATAGTGTTGTCATAACGATCTGACCGGCAACAAACAATGAATGCTTTTTCTGTTAAGTGCTATAGCATTTTCGTAAGATCTGTTTTTGTCATGTTAATCTTGTTGATCCTGTCTGAATAAATCTAAAGGAGAATATAAATATCATGTTGGGTATTTCAACCGTATGGAAATCAGGAGAATTTAAAGATGGGCAAAAACTCATGGAGAGTCTTGCCAGTCTTGGCTTTCGGGAAATAGAGCTGGAATACCGGATTTCTCAAGATACATTCAATGGAATTAAACAATTCCTGAAAAATACGAATGAAGTGAAGATCGCCAGTATACACAACTTTTTCCCGATTCCTGATATCCACCCAACAGGAGGTGCGGACATATACCATTTCTCTGCAGAAAACGCAGATGAGAGATCTCTGGCTGTTAAGTATGCCATCAAGACCATTCAAATTGCTGCAGATCTTGGTGCCAGGGCCGTTGTTTTACATCTGGGCAGGGTACATATGGATACTCTCAGCCTGGAGCTTTTCAGCCTGCTTGACGCCGGTTTGTCAGGTTCCGACGAATATATTAGTAAACGTGATGAGCTCAGGATGTTGAGAGACAGAAAAAAGGGAAAGACTCTTGATATGATGCTGATGAGCATGGACGAGATTCAGAAAGCAGCAGATAAGTATGATATAAACATTGGTATAGAAAATAGATACTTCTTCGAAGAGTGTCCGAATTTTGAAGAGATGGGTGTGATATTCGAAAAATTTGGAGGCGGACGTATCGGCTACTGGCACGACGCCGGGCATGCGCAGGTGCAGGAAAATTTAGGTTTTGTAACTGTTAAGGATCTGCTAAGTATTTGTGGCAAGTTCCTTGTCGGTTTTCATCTTCACGATGTAAAGGGACATTCTGATCATCATGTACCGGGGATAGGTGAAGTTGATTTCGATCTGTTAAAAAAATATATGAAAAAGGATACCGTGAAAATAATGGAGATTCATCCAAGAGAAACTGAAAAGGATTTAATGGATGGGGTTGCTTTCCTGAAGAACATGGATTTTGAATAAGATCATACACATGAGAAAACTAATAATCTGTTTCTATGTCCTTTATGTTTTCATTATCACATATTTTTCACTCACTCCAATAGAACATAAAGGTTCTGTAATTATATGGGACAAGGTAGCACATTTCACCGCCTATCTGTTTTTAGCTATGTTTGTCAGAAGAGTACATATAAGGTTCAGTTATTTAACATGTGTAATAACATGTCTCAGTTATTCATTTGTAATAGAGTGTATTCAATATTTCATCCCTAATAGACAGTTTGAACTTTTAGATATGCTTGCAAATCTACTGGGAGCGATCCTTGGTGTGGTTATATATTATTTGATAATAGAGAAGTGTTTTGGTAAATGTAGCGAAGTTGCGGTAAATACCGTTGAGAATTTATAAGAGAATAAAAATGGAATCAAACAGTAATGAAGGACGATACAGGGGTTGTATTCCCTCCTATGGCGATGCCGGTTTTTGTGCCGCAGTAATGGATACAAATAGAGATAGCTGGCAAAGACCTGATATTGTCAGCAGTCTGATCACGAGGCCTGACATGACCGTAGTAGATCTTGGAGCAGGTACAGGCTACTTTGCGGATCTGTTTTCTAAACAACTTCCTGAAGGGAAGATCATTGCACTTGACCCTGAATCCTCTTTGACTACGTGGATGGAAGAGCGGAAAAAGAGGGACTCTCTGGATAATGTATCCATTCATCAGATAGCAGGAAATGATCCGGAACTTGATCAACTAAGCGATGAAATTGATCTGCTCTTCGTCGGCTATACCTACTTTCATTTCGATGATCCGGTAACATATTTTCGTGATAAAGTTTATCCATTTATTCAGGACAAAACAGTTGTTGCAATTGCAGACATGGCTCCTGTTCAAGGCCAGGCACGTCACACCGTTTCCGCACAACAGGTCATCATAGAAATGACAGAAGCCGGTTTTGAGCTAAAGGAAAAACCAACTACTCTTTATGACCAGTACCTGC
>CAXMPV010000215.1:0-3253 GCA_964195175.1 uncultured Thermodesulfobacteriota bacterium
GTTAAAAACATACGCTGAATTAATTACACCTTTTGTTAAGGATTGTCCTGGTTCGTAATGGGTAAGGGCAAAGATATGCGTACTGTATACATAATTATAATTTTGTCATTAAGTGAAGACGGAAAGTTGCATGATTAGTAAGTCAAAGACATTGAAAGACAATTCGCCAAAGGTATACATCAAGACCTTTGGCTGCCAGATGAATAAACTGGATACGGAATTGTCAATAGGTTCTCTTACGAAAAAAGGTTACTCGTTTGCCGAAGAAGAGAAAGACGCGGATATTATCCTCTTGAATACTTGCAGCGTGCGTGATAAGGCGGAACATAAAGTATATTCACAACTCGGCAGTTTGAGAGACCAGAAGGAGAAGAATCCGGAATTGATTCTAGGTGTTCTCGGCTGTATGGCACAAAACGAGGGAGACAAGATCTTCAAACGTATGCCTCATGTTAACCTTGTTTGCGGGACAAGAATGTTTTCCAGACTTCCTGAACTACTTGACGAAATTAGTGCAGGTAACAAGCGCATTCTGGCTATTGACGAACACGGAGAGGTAAATTTTGACAGGCTAGTTACCCAGAGACAAAATAGATACAGCGCTTTCGTCTCCATTATGAGGGGATGCGATAATTACTGTTCTTATTGCATTGTGCCGTATGTCAGGGGGAGAGAGTTCAGCAGGTCGGTTGCAGATATAGTAGAAGAGGTTAAGAAGCTTGCTGATGATGGCTGTAAAGAGATTACACTGCTAGGCCAGAACGTGAACTCTTATGGAAAAGGTTTGAGCGGAAAAATTACTTTGGCTACATTGCTGAGAGAGCTTGATCCAATAGACGGTATAAAAAGAATTCATTTTATTACCTCTCATCCAAAAGATATGACTAAAGAGATTATAGAGGCGGTTGGAGAGTTACCCAGAGTATGTGAGTATTTACACATGCCGGCGCAGTCAGGATCAGACAGGATATTAAAAAAAATGAAAAGGCAGTATACTTCAGCGCATTATAGAGAGCTCGTTGAGATGGCTAAGTCAATAGTGCCGGGTATTAAGATTGCGAGTGACTTTATTGTGGGTTTTCCGGGTGAAACAGAAGAGGATTTTCAAGACACTATGAGCTTGTTGAAAGATGTTCGCTGCCAAAATAGTTTTATTTTCAAATACTCACCACGAACAGGAACCGCAGCCATAGATTTAACTGATGATATTATAGAAGAGACAAAAAAGAGTAGAAATCATACATTGTTAGAGTTACAGAAGAAAATAAGTACTGAAGAGAATGAAAAAATGCATGGAAAATCTGTCGAGGTCCTGGTGGAAGGTGAAAGTAAATCCAATGCAGGTAGATTAATTGGAAGGACGCGACAAAACCAGATTGTTGCATTCAGCCCGCCAGAAGGAAATAATCAGGAAGACGTATCTTCTGCTCTACCGGGCACGCTTGTTAATGTTGAAATTGTAGACTCAACAGATTTGACACTTTTCGGTGTTATAAACGAATTAGAAAAACATTTGCCACGAAGGAACTAAGGCACGAAGAAAAACAGAATAAGGAACCGCAGTCAACTCGCAACCCGTAACTCAAGGTATACTGCCCTCAATGAAATGGCTCATTAGCTGATATCCTTTCTTTACCTTCACGCCCGTTTGTGCTGCATTTGATTCCGAGAAAGCCAGATTGCTTTTGTTCTCTGAGTCACTACCGTAGATGGCAAAAGGTACTGGATCTGAAGTATGAGTTCTCTTGCTTATTGGCGTATAATGGTCCGGAAGGACAAGAATACGGAAATCATCATACTTTTTCAGTGCATCAAGAACGGGACCGACAATCTTCTTGTCAATGTTTTCAATAGCCCGGATCTTTTCATGAGTATTTCCTTCATGACCAGCCTCGTCCGGTGCTTCAATATGTATTAAAACCAGATCATGTGTCTCTATCGCTTCAATTCCGTATTGTGCCTTAGCATCATAATCTGTATCCAGATATGCTGTCGCACCGGGTACATCTATAATGTTCCAGCCAATATAAGTTGCCAGGCCTCTTAGTAAATCAACGCCAGTTATGACCGCACCTGAGATTCCATGCAACTCCTCAAAAGGTGTTAATGAGGGCCGTTTTCCCTGTCCCCACAACCAGATCATATTTGCAGGATTTTCACCAAGGTCTATCCTTACCGTGTTCACCTCATGGTTTTCAAGTAGATGGAATGAATCCCGCATTAATTCAAATAATATTTCACTACCTTTACCCTTCGGTAAATTTTTTGTTATCGTTTTGCCAATTATGTCATGAGGCGAGATACATTTAGCTTCTATCGTAACATCTCCGTTGTAAACCATTATGTTGCGGTAACTCGTTCCTGCATAGAATTTTACGTTTCTGCCGGCTAGTTTCTCATTCAAGAGTGACATGATTAGGTTTGCCTCTTTATCTGATACATGACCCGCACTGAAGTCCGCCAATATGCCATCATTTGCTGTAATGAGATTACAACGGACAGCTAAATCGTTTTTCCCCAGTTCTATACCCAGGCTTACAGCTTCCAATGGCGCTCTTCCCGTATAACAATCTTCAGGGTTGTAACCTAACACTGAAAGGCATGCAACATCACTTCCGGGACTAAATTTTTTGGGTATAGTATTGACAAGCCCCATTACTCCGTTAGACGATATGTTATCCATATTTGGTGTTCTGGCCGTATCCATGGGCGTTCTTCCGCTGAGTTTTTCCAGTTTATAATCGGCCATTCCATCCGGGATGATAACACAAAGTTTCATTTAATTTAGCCTTTCTAGCTCTATAATCAGGTTAGATCTAGTATTTAAATCTTAAGTCAATTATTGTTGTATTTGTATGAACATTCACTTTTTTACGGCGGAGAACCCACATTTTATAGACAAATTCAATATAACAGACACCTGCTATTAAATCAATGCATTTTGAGTGTAAACGTTTGTAAAAACACTACTTGTCATTAACGCTCCGTATGTTTTTTTCTTGTCATGTTAAATGCTCTCTGATAATATCTAGTGCTATTTACATGTCGACAGGTTAATGCTGGAAAATGATAAGCTTAAAAGACAAAGATATAATCTCTATTCTGGACTTTACGAAGGAAGAAATATTATATATTTTGGAAATCTCCGCTAGAATGGAGAAAGAAGCTTGTCCTGATATTTTAAAAGGGAAGATACTTGCAAACCTGTTTTTTGAACCTTCCACCCGAACGAGATTAAGTTTTGAAGCGGCAA
>CAXMPV010000216.1:0-3245 GCA_964195175.1 uncultured Thermodesulfobacteriota bacterium
ACAGCCTACGTTATAAGGGAACAAACCGTGCGAAGCCGTTTCTAAAACAACCCCACATAGTCACGAGCAGTTAACGGTCAGGTTCTACAACTTGTTCAGTCATTTTTTCGCGTATCGCAGCAACAAATTTCTTATCCAATCCCTTCTCACTAGACAGAGGAAAGCTAATCTCCATCCCGTCTAAAGTCTCGATGTACACCATGCTGTCTTCCAAGAAAGAGTCGTCATATTCAACATTCATTTCAATAATTTCTTTCAACGGCGTCACCTCTGCCGGCTCCTCCCATTCCTTTGAGTAAATTACCAAATTCCTATCTGTCACAAAATAGAAACCCTCCTTAATATCGAACAATGCATCTGAGTAAAAATACCTGATCTTCTCGCCCTCCTGAAGCAGTTCAAGATCACCAATCGTTGACATGTATTTTTTAGGGACCTGTCTGCCTGTGTAAATAAAAGTTTCAGGTGCAACGGTCCCAATAAACATCAATACGGCTAGTATTAAACACACGATACCTCCTAATATTATTCCTACAATTTTCATTCTAAATTTATTGTAAAACCACCTAACGTATAGCGCAACAATCGATACACCCCAGATACTCTTTCACGGGTTATCTCCACGAAGACTCGAACGTTTAATCGTCAGATGCAGTCATTTTTTTGGCCACACTCTTAGGGTCGCGAATCAATCTTCTGGCCAGAAAATACCCTATAACTACTGGGATCCATCCGAACATCAGCCAAGTAGCGAATACATTAGGATAGTCACCAAGAGCTATCATCTCCTCCTCTGTGAAGGGCCCTTTTTTATGCTCACGCATCCAATCTCTCTGATGATACGCTAAGGCCGTGAAAGCGCACAAAAGCACAATGATCCAAGACACCAAAAACGTAACGCATACCACGCCGCGCTTCAATAGAGGCGCAACGTTATAACGCCTCATCATAGACAGAATGATGATAAACAACACGACTGGAGAAACAAAAGCAGCCACCAATGCTATATACTGGGGATTCATTCTTTATGATTATTGTCCTATCTCCGCATAGCAGTAACCGGTTAACGATAGGATACCGCGACTTATTCGACCACACTCTTGCTATGCCTAAAAAACCGCCGCCCTATCTACAACCTTCCATCCACGATAGTCTAATACCCAAGCTCTATCTTCCTGCAGGTCAAAACTCCATTCCACGTCATCGCCCATAGGATCCACAGGAAGGCGCACAGTAAAACACGCCTCATCTGCATCAAAATCAAAATCTTCCCGACCGTATTCAGTAATCAAATCTTCGATTTCTGTGATTGCCCCAATAACAAAATCTCTCCAGCGATCTTTCAAAGCCACATAGTTAGCCCGTAATACCGATAAATCGATGTTGTCGAAATCAACTTCATTACCATCAGCATCGAATTCAACCTCAGCCAAGTCAATCTTAACTATACCATGATCTAACCAATCAACGCATATATCTCCATCTGATGAGGGGAATTCATTACACTCATGCCATACGGGCAGATCATCCAAATGTGTTATTATCTTCATAATTAATACCAACCATATAGCTCAACCACCAGTGAGTCAAACATGACAAACCTCAAACGCAACAGGGAGAACAAACCCAATCAAGACGATAGAAATATCAAGCAAACCGAAATCTGAGAAAATATCATATTAATAGATTACCAATCGTATCGCCAACCGCCTCGACTTATTAGCCTTGTTGTTTTGCTGTCCTTGTTGTGGCAAAGGCCACGACTGGCAGCAAAAGCATTATGATTTGAGCCGCCTTAAACCATAAAGGGCTAAGTGTATCGCGATTAAACCAACCTGTTGTTTAACCTCTTCTAACGTAAGGGCCCAGCCATAATAAAAAATGAAGAAACACATGAGAATGCTAAGAACTACTCCAAATTTATGATTAACCTTGAGAGAATTAAAATAGACCAGGGAACTGAGTGCAATAACGACTACGGGGCAGGCTATAGCCTCCAAATTAAGCTCAGGAGACCAAGTAAATAGATTTAATACAATATGCCAAAATATGGTTGCGCATATAATGGCGAGATAGAGAGCTACCTGCCAAACGTGTATAAGGCCTACTATTAATTTATTCATATTGTCTAACGTCGAGGTTCCTTCTGCCGCTCTACATATCGAAGAATCACAGCACTCCAAAAATCGACATCAAACTTTTTCAGATTCCCAGGGCCCCTCTTCCAACCTATACGACAGGCCAAGAAAACTGCTTGGATACTTGACATCTAACGAGGTGTTCCACGGATCATCTAACGTTGCACTTCATACTTGAAACTAAGCCTATTTTTTGTGGATTTTTAATGTGGTAAGTGAATCTCTAATAGACTTGATCAACTTCTTATCACTGCCCACCAATTTTAATTGAATCACCTTATTTGGTTCAATCGGAATCCAAATATACTCAAAATGAAATATTATCCCTTCGTGTATTTGCGGCATAGGGACAACAGAATAAAGCCGATATGCTTTGTGACCTGCAACCAGAATACCTTCTACCTTTGGTTTGTTTGTGGCCCGGATCGATACGGTCTTCAGCATCAAGGCCTTTAATTCATCGTTCGTAATTTCGGAATACTCTATGACCTTACCTTCCTTCAAACGAAACCCTACTGCACGGATTCCTATGTTAAACTGCCTAAAAGGCGGAACTTTGTTATCCGTGCCCAGATATTCAATTATGGGATTGAGGCCTGAATAAGGATCATCACTCGAACTCGCTCGTGTCTTGGCTACAGATAGAAAATCAGGTTTAACGTACGATATCAAATCAGGGACTATTACCTCAGAATAGCCCCAAGTGGAAAACAGGCATAATATGCTCAAAAAGCGGAAGAGTGGTTTCATTCTTATTATTGGCTAACGTATAGCTCAACCGACCGCCCAAACCGTAAGGGCAAATCTCTGAGCAATCTTAAATGGTGACTACGCCACCGACTCCGAGCTGGTTACCGGTCGGATGAAGCGACTTGTTCGGTCTATTTCTTCTTCTTTAACTTACCCGCTTCCAAATAAGGATAGTGTAAAACCATACCCTTCATCGAAAGCGCGTTTGCTCCATCTGGACGATGGTAAACCTTAAAATCTATGAGCTTCCCATCACCAAATTTAGCAGACTTCTCAAATTGAGCTCTCACATACCAGCGATGAGCCAAGTCTAAACTCCATGTAATAGCATGCCGCGGCGCTCCACGTAACACCATT
>CAXMPV010000217.1:0-3190 GCA_964195175.1 uncultured Thermodesulfobacteriota bacterium
CGAGAGAAGTACGGTTTATAGCAAAATATCCCGGTGTTATTGAAGCTGATGCTTCCTGGGAACCGGTGGAAAGAGAACTGACAATAACGCTCTATGATCAGGAAGGGAAGCCCCTGGCAAGCAAGAAAGGTGTGAGCCCTGTCCATCTTGATTACACGTATACTCTAGTGCAGTTAAACAAGGCCAAAATACTGGGTAATACACTCAAGGTCGGAGTTTCGCAATCTCCTTTTAAGACGATAAACGGAAGCATTAAGATTCGTATTCCCGATAAAATAGAGATTGAAGAGGATAATTCTATCAACGTTCGTGGTCCATTCGGAACTTTTAAAGAAGAGAAAGTGGAAGAAGAGTAAGATTCTATGATCGAGATCTGTATGGAAACAACTTTCATGAATGCTTTATGTCGGCAAGTTGTTCAGATTGATTGAGCGAAAAAAAATGATCCGTTCCTTTCTGCTTTTTGGCGGTGTGCCCTGGGGAGGAGCGCATCGTCTAAGTGGTTCGTCACACTGTTGGCATCCGGGGAATGGCATAGAACTTTTCAGAATATCCTGCTTCTTTCTGGCAAGTTAATCTGACACTGCCTTGAATACATCTTCTGATATCATGCCTTTCGGCCTTGTGATGCTTTCGCGCGGACACATAAGGCATTCGCTGCCGCACTGGTTGGTGAACTCAATGTCAACAGGCACAAACGACCAGTCAGACGGCATCCTGTTTCGCCTTTCTGACAGCCTCCAACCATGCAGTACCGAAGCGTTTGTCAGGCTCCAGATAATGTCCTTCACTCCATTCATTCCATGACGCAATGAAGGAGAGTTGAGGATTGTTGAACTCTTTTGTGTAGTTGATTGCACGGCCAATAAAATCACAAAAGAGCGCTGGATCTTCGTTCACAACAACAGGCCACCATGGATATTGTTCTGGTCTATGGTACCCTTTTGCAGCAGCACGTGGTGTAGCGTCCCAACCGGGCGATACAGAGGGAAAGTATGTGAGCTGTGATTTATCAGCAAATCCTTTCCATTCGCTGCTACGTTTCTTTACCAGTTCCCCATAATCCTGCTGGTACTCACCCTTCCAGTCAGGGAGCCAGACATAGTGGCTGATACTGTCAAATCCAGCCTTCTTAAACTCATCAATCTTGGCTGGTGCCGGATTAATAGCCATCAGATGAAGGCCGGGATATCCTTTTTTCCTCAGATAGTCCTTAGCCTTATGGATTGCCAGGGATGCAAGTCCTTCACCCAGCTGCCGCAGGAAAAAGGTGCTGTCAAATATAGAGAACAGTGGCATTTCGTTTATGCGAAAGTAGTTTGGCCTTGAAAAATATCTCTCCTCAAGGAATTTTATCAACTCCACAAAATCATCCGGGTCTGTGTAGACAAGCCTGCCAGGAGCGATGTTGTGATCGGATTTGTGCTTTACCGGAAGAACTCCGCGGGGCATACGGTTTGCCCACATCAGGGAGAATGGAAAATCACCACCACCATCAGCACCGAGAAACCCATCGTCCAGCGGCGCTTCAAAGACACGCTTTCCCCTCGACCAGAAACAGCTATGCACAAAGAAGTCCACACCATATTTACGGGCAAGCCCTACCTGTTTATTTGAGGTAGAGGGAGCGGAATCATTATAAGGTCCATCAACCGGTAGCCGTGGCTGGTTGTGATCAGGGAAACGTTCCGGTGCATTCAGGACAAGGTCCCACTCACTCCAGCCCGGTGGAAATTTGCTGTCCCGTTCAGTACACTCATGCCAGCCCGGATATACATATGCACCGATTTTTATATTGTTATTTGAGTCATTCAATACTTTTTTCCTATCAGACTAAAATGTAACGTAAAATGCCACTATTGCAAGAGGTTCTAATTTGTATCATTTTCTCTTCAATAATTCCATTTTTTTAAGAATACTAACTAAGAAGTTATACCGATGCATAACCACAGGAATTAACTAAAGAATAGTGTCATGGGTGCCGATAATAGGTATATAGATATCTGATAATGTATAAATGGAAGCGCTAAGTGGTATTAAAACAGTTCACTCGTAAATAATGGTGGGTACTAGTATGGATAAAGATGTATATTCAAAACTTATTAAAACAATTTCAGAATGTCTTGAGTTCCTGGAGAATAACGATCCGGGCAATCCAAAGATTGAGGAACTTAAACTGCTGCTGTCAAATAACTTATCAGAAGGTGGTAAAATTCGATTTTCTCTGCTGAACAAGAAAGCCCATTATCATTTTTCGAACAACACAGACTATCTTTACAGGTATGAGAAAGAGCACTTGTGTAATTAGTTCTTCTAAGCAACCTTCCTGTTCGCTTCGGTATTGACTGAAAACTCCTTAACATTTCCACATCATACATGTGTATTTTCATCTAAGAGCATCGGGTATGTAACAAATCCAAGAGTGAAGATCTGCCAAATTGTAGGATTTTTCATGGTTGACAAACAGGCAGGTAGTAAGTACTATAACTCGAAAGAGTTATGCGGTTTATACATGTTCTGTAGTATGTTTTGAATGTCAGCTTGCTTTCACTTTAATTACATAAAGGGATTTAAGATTTCTTTGGTAATATTGGTGAGATGCTTGCATGAACGTAAAATATAGGTTTTCTACTATAAATGGGGTGTTGGTGTCGGGGAAAAGCCTTGACAGTAATTTACCTAGTTTTGGGCTTATCTGGGTAGCTTCGCCACCAAACACCCCTTTTTAGTTCACTTGAAAACGGGTCTTCAATAAATTTGTAAATATCCAACTCTTTACTCATCGTTAACCGGTGTGGTTTTTTCTGCTTTAATTAACGGTGATTCACCTCTTGTAGAAACTTCTCGTGAACAACATAAAACTAACTATAGAGTATGATGGTACGAATTACGTCGGCTGGCAGCAGCAGAAGAATGGAATCACCATCCATGGAGTGCTTAGTAAGGCGATAGAGAGAGTTGTTAATGAAGAGGTGACTCTTCATGGTTCTGGCAGAACCGATGCGGGTACTCATGCAGTTGGTCAGGTTGCTAATTTTAAAACGGAATCAGATATTCCTGTCTATAACCTGGTACAGGCAATAAATTCCTATCTTCCGAAGGATATCGTAGTAAGATCTGCGGAGAAAGTTCCTGAGAGTTTCCATTCAAGGTATAGTGCGAAATTAAAGACCTACTGTTACACTATTTT
>CAXMPV010000218.1:0-3180 GCA_964195175.1 uncultured Thermodesulfobacteriota bacterium
CTCAATATAAAACCAATGAAAAAGTCACTTGCTGTTGATAATAAAGAATTTAACAAGATGCTCAAGGAAGCAGAAAATCATATTCTAAGATTTTCGAAGGAGATCCGTAACGGAAGGATTGAACTTGCTCCGGCAAATATAGACTTCTGCGGTGAAGGAAATTGCGATTTCGCAAACGTCTGCCGTATTGATAAATGGAGACTCAGGTAAGTGTTTACCGCGGAGGTTCACGGATTAACCACGGGAAAAAACAAGATTTATAAGATAACAATTTTCTGTTATTTAAGATCTGTGACGTTCCGTGTATTTCAGTGGTAGATTTTGTAAATCTTGTTAATTTTGTCTAAAAAAATATGACTAATAAACTAACAACTTCACAGCAAAAAGGCGTTACGATTACTGACAAGGATCTCTGCGTTGTTGCAGGGCCGGGTTCGGGGAAGACGCGTGTTCTCGTAGAACGATTTGCAAATCTGGTAACTACTCATAAGGCATCGACTGGTGAAATCCTCACTCTCACTTTCACTGAAAAAGCGGCAAACGAGATGAAGGTGAGGGTATCCGATTTGTTCAGGCAGAAAGGAATGGAGCAGGAGCGCCAGGAGATAGAATTTGCTTATCTTTCCACCATTCATGGTTTTTGCGCCAGGATACTCAGGGAAAATGCAATAGAGGCAGGTATCGATCCTCAATTTCGCGTTATGGACGAACTGGAATCCGGAAGGTTGAAAAATCGGGCACTCGAAAACACGCTCAAGGAGAGGGCAGATGAGAAAACTCTTGATACGTTCCTGAACGATATTTTTTGGAAGCAGACGGATGCAAAAAGGAGCAGGTTGAAATCATTCAGAGACAACATGATACAGCTCTATGAAAAAATCAGGAGTGCATGTGTGCCGATTGCAGAGACAGTTAAGATTGATGATTTGTCACCGGACATTTCAAGTTCTTATAACAGGATGGAGTAGTTGGTAGAAGAGATAAAAGATATTTACTCAGATAGCAAACTTACGCCTAAAACCAGAGAAAAAGTGGAATACGTTTTAGAACGATGGAATGCCTCAAGCATGCAAGAGGAGATAGAAGAACTATACGGAAGGAGAGACAAACTTCCTCAAAGAGATGATCTTATCCTTACACTGTTGAACCGGGCGAAAGACATTCAGGGATCCATAAAACTACAGGTATCCAAGGATGTAAAAAAGCCGTTGGCTGCCATGCGCGATGAGCTGAAGGTTCTTATTGGGTTGCTTGTAGAGGACTATTCAACAAGCATCAAGATGAGGTTAAGAGATTTTCTCGTGAATTTTGATATTGCCTACTCGGAACGGAAAAAGGTCAAGGGGTGCATCGATTTTACCGACCTTGAAGTCAAGACGATAGAGCTACTGGAAAACAGAGAACATATAGCCACCGAAATAAAACGTAAGTTCAAATACATATTGGTTGATGAATTTCAGGATATAAGCGGATTACAAAAGAAGATAATTGACCTCATAAGAGGTAAAGAGAATTTGTTCATTGTAGGCGATGCGAAGCAGTCCATTTATGGTTTCAGGAATGCGGATGTTGAGATTTTTCAGGATATTCAGAATGATATAGATCCCGGGTCTCTAATAAGCCTGAATGAGAACTTCAGGAGCAGACCACAGATACTGAACTTAGTAAACCATATATTTAATGAATTGTGGCCGGGAAACTCAGCCAGCCAGGACAGTACACAGCAACTAAAGCCGGGAGCAGAATTTTCAGATAAATCACTTCCTTCAATTGAAATAATTGTTGCTGAGGGAAAAGATAAGACAGAGGCTCGTAAATGGGAATCTATGGAGGTAGCAAAAAGAATAAAGGAGCTTGTTGATAAAGGAGAGATCAAGATAACAAACAGAAGAGAGCAGGAAAGGAATATCTCCTACAGAGACTTTGCTATTCTATTCCGCAGTACAACAGACATAAAACTTTACGAACACAGTCTTTCTCATCTTGATATACCGTATTATGTTGTTAGCGGAAGAGGTTTTTATAATACGACAGAGGTTACGGACTTGATTAACCTGTTAAAGGTTATTGAATCGCCCCTTGATGAAATAAATCTGGCGGCGGTCCTGAGGTCTCCATTTGTTGGAATAGATGATGATGCCCTTTTCAGGCTAGCAGATCACGTTCATAGTGGTAATGAAAAAAAGCTACTCTACCAATCCTTGGAGGAAGTTGACTCTGTAAAAGATATCGAGGCGCATTCACGGGACAGGATTATTCAATTTACTCAATTCCTGAATGAGGTGCAAAACATTAAGCACAGGACCTCATTGTGGAAGCTGATCTCTTTCATCCTCAAGAAAACGGAATTTCAATCGAAGATGCTTCTTTTCTCAAATGGGAAGAAGAGATATGCAAACCTTCGGAAACTGGTCGAATTATGTAAAACACAGGAAGAGTTCGAACCTCTGGTATTAAAAGATTTTATTGAGATTGTAGAAGGTTACAAGTTCAGGGAGATCAGAGAGTCCGAGGCTCCGGTAGAATCTGAGGAAGATGATGTTGTTAAGATGATTACAACACATTCCGCAAAAGGATTGGAATTTCCGGTTGTTATTGTTGCCGATACCGACAGAGACAACTCAAGACCTCCGGACTATTTTGTATACTCAAAGAACCACGGAATCAGCTTTAAGATACTGAACTCTTCAACCAATGAAGCGGAAGTGCCACTTAGTTATGAACGTATTAACGATGAAATAGCACAAAAGGAGTTGGATGAGTCAAAACGACTTCTCTTCGTTGCTGTGACAAGGGCACAGGAACACTTGATACTTTCCGGGGGTATTAATAAGGGCAGGGCCAGGGGAGATAGTGACAAAGGCAATTGGCACAACTATATTTCTGCCTCTCTTAACCTGAGTTCCGAACCGGAAGATAACCTGGAAATCATAAAGATAGGACAGGGCTCATCACAGTCGATCGAGATAAGGCATTCGCGCGTAAAAGAAGAAAACAAGCCATCTGCTCAAAATGGTGCTGGTAAACCGACAAAACTTCTGACTCAACACAAAAAGGAAATAGCGGGATGCAATAAAATCAAAACTACATCACTTTCAAAAGAGACGGTAGAGACAGGAGAAAAAATACTATCAAGAATTGCACACAATGTAGAGATTAATAATAGTCACTATGTGTACT
>CAXMPV010000219.1:0-3162 GCA_964195175.1 uncultured Thermodesulfobacteriota bacterium
ATTTAGTAATAGTTAAATACTGCCATGATTAGATCTGAAACTGTTGACTGTATAGATAATGATAAAATAACATTGTTGCATGATGAAGCTATCAAATTAGGAGCAACGATTACAAAATTGATTTCTACAAAAAGTATTATAGTAGAACCCTGGGTGCAATTGAAGTGTCGCTTTGGGTGTACAAAATTCGGGAAGTATAAAACCTGTCCGCCATATACACCAACGTATAAAGAGACTCAGGAATTGATGAGTTGCTATGAGAGTGCCATCCTGATAGAAGGCCAACCTCCTGCAAAACAATTTGAAGGGATGCTTCTTAAACTAGAGCATAAAGCCAATCTGTCTGGTTTTTATAAGGCCTTTTCTCTAAATGCAGGACCGTGTCCACTTTGTTCTGAATGCGATGTGGAAGGCACTTGCCCTATGCCGGAGAATGCACGGCCATCTATGGAAGCCTGTGGAATTGATGTCTTCAAAACCGTTCGTAATAATGGCTTTGAGATCAAATTCCTCGAGCACAAAACTGAATATGTTAAATATTTCGGATTACTTCTACTTGAATAGAAGTAACGATTTCTTTTGGACGCAGATGACCGCAGATAAACAGGATTTCAAATTAAAGGAATTAACTGAAAAAATTATAGAAATTTTTTATAGAGTTTATAATAAACTTGGTTATGGTTTTCTAGAGAAGGTATATGAAAATGCCATGTTGAAGGAATTTGAAACAGCAGATATTCCTGCTGTTTCCCAGTATGCAATTAATGTAGTTTATGAAGGTGAAATAATAGGTGAATATTTCGCTGATATACTCGTAGATAATAAAGTGATTGTAGAAATTAAAGCCTCAAAAAGTCTGGCAATAGAGAATGAGGCTCAGTTATTAAATTATTTAAAGGCGACTGAAATTGAAGTTGGTCTATTACTCAATTATGGTCCCAAGCCTGATCTAAAACGCAAGGCTTTTAATAATACGAGAAAATAGAGATCTGTCTTTATCTGCGTAAATCTGCGTCCTATTAATAAGAGGGAAAATATATGTGTGGAATTGTAGGATATATAGGTGACAAAAAAGCCGCTCCTATACTAATTAATGGAATCAGGAGACTTGAATACCGGGGGTATGATTCTTCAGGGATATCTATTATCGAGAATAACAAGATGTTTTGTGAAAAATCGGTAGGTTTCATTAGTGAATTGGAGAAGAAGATAGACGGCAAATTCCATGAAGGCACAGTGGGTATTGTTCATACTCGATGGGCCACACATGGAGCGCCAACGATTGAAAATGCACATCCTCATCTTGATTGTACGGGGAATATTTCAATTGTCCATAACGGTATTATTGAAAATTATAACTACCTGAGATCAAAACTGAAAAAAGAGGGCCATGTTTTCAAAAGTGAAACAGACTCAGAAGTGATTGCCCATCTTGTTGAAAGTCATTTTGATGGGTTGTTGGAAGATGCTGTTAGGGCTGCCCTGAATGAAGTTGACGGCGCTTATGGACTGGCCATAATCAGCCTTGACGATCCCGGCAAGTTGATTGCAGCAAGGCGGGGGAGTCCGTTGATTGTTGGTGTAGGCGAGGGAGAGCATTATATAACTTCAGATGTGGCCGCAATCCTGGAATACACCAAAGAGGTTGTTTATCTGGATGATAATGAGATTGCTGTATTGACCAGGGAGAACATGAGGACGACTGATGTTAATAACGTCCAGATAGACAAAAAGATTGATGAGGTGCAGTGGAACCTTGATAAGATTGAAAAGGGCGGATACGAGCACTTTATGCTTAAGGAAATTTATGAACAACCTCAATCGCTGGAAGCTGCAATGTTAGGCAGGTTCAAGAAAGACAGTGACCTTGTTCATCTTGGAGGTCTAAAAGATAAGGAAGATGATCTACGCAGCATCAGACGTATTATAATAGTCGCTTGTGGAACTTCCTGGAATTCAGGGCTCATAGGTGAGTACATGATCGAGGAACATTTGAGTATACCTGTTGAGGTTGAATATGCTTCAGAGTTCAGATATAGAAACCCTGTTATTGAACCGGATACCATGGTAATTGCAATAAGTCAATCCGGCGAAACAGCAGATACGCTTGCTGCAGTCCATGAGGCAAGGAAGAAGGGCGCTATTCTTCTTTCAATCTGTAATGTCGTTGGCAGTAGTATCGCAAGAGAGGCCGACTGCGGCATTTTTCTTCACGCAGGCCCTGAAATTGGCGTTGCATCCACGAAGGCATTTACATCTCAAATTGTTGTATTATCCCTACTAACTCTTTTCCTTGCCAAAATCAGGGGAAAGGAAAATGAGTTAAATGATGAACTGGCAAGTAAATTAAAGGAGTTGCCAAAACAGGTTCAGTCCATTCTTGATAACAAGGATAGAATTACCGAAATCGCAGAGCTTTATAAGGACAGTGACAATTGCCTGTATTTGGGCAGAGGTTATAATTACCCTGTGGCTCTGGAGGGTGCACTTAAGTTGAAGGAGATATCATATATACATGCTGAAGGATACCCCGCCGCAGAAATGAAACATGGCCCAATCGCTCTTATAGATAAAAACATGCCTGTCGTAGTTGTCGCCACTACGGACAAAGTGTATTCTAAAATACTGAGTAGCATTGAGGAAGTTCGAGCTCGAGGCGGCAAGGTAATAGCTATAGCGAGTGAGCAAAACAGTGAAATCGCAGAACTGGTAGACCATGTTTTATATATACCGGAGACAATAGATGCATTAGTACCAATCCTGGCTGTAATACCACTCCAGTTACTAGCATATCATATGGCAGTGATGAGGGGTTGCAATGTCGACAAGCCTCGCAACCTTGCTAAAAGCGTTACAGTGGAATAGTAACGTATTTTGATACTCTACTATTACTATGTAATATCTTCTTTGTTAGAAGTTCTTTTCGTGTCATAAAAAGTTAAAAACTTGTTTTTTACCACAACTTTAGCTCACTTCAAACTTTAGGCACTTTTAACTTAATTGCGGTGTTGCCGCACTATGTTATTAGTTGTCGTGTATCTTTCTCTCTGTTTCCGTTAAAGCGAAAATGGCCTTGAATACTTTCTCTCCGTTACGTGTCATTTTCTTATTGCGCCTGGCCATCATTCGTTTTGCTACCTGAAGCTCTCTTGTTACGTCGTA
>CAXMPV010000220.1:0-3136 GCA_964195175.1 uncultured Thermodesulfobacteriota bacterium
ACAACCGCCTTATTGCCTACGTCAATAACTGACACGGTGTCACTTTCAGCGTTACATACGTATAAAGTGCGACCGTCCAATGAATAAACACTGGCTTCTGGCTGTACCTGTACAGGCACTTCACCAGTCACTTTTTTGGACCTTACATCAACAAACGACACGCTGTGTCCCGACTGATTGCATAAAGCCAACTCGCTACCATCAGGCGAAACTGCTACGTGGAATGGGGATGGATGCTCAGTCCTTACCCTTGTGCCCTGTATAAAGCCAGCACCAGCACTTTGAACCAGCGCCAAGCTCAGCATTCCCGCACCCAGGAATCCCAATATCCAAGCCTTTTTCTTCATTCTTACACCTCCAAAAACTAAAATTATAAAAACACTACATTAAAAATCTGGTTCATGTGGACATGTTCCAGACATTTTACAAACAGTTACAAGTTCTTCGCCGCAATCCGAACACTTACCATTTGAAAGCAAATGCTCCGCATACTCCATTTTCTGATCAATTTCAAAACCTGCACCTGGCTCATCATACTCTTTGCCACATTTTTTGCAACCAAAATTAAGCTTCGCCCTGATTGCAGTACCTGTCAAATCGTCGTTGCACACTTCGCAAAATCCGATATTAAAAGCATAACAGGCTTTAGAATTCTCACACTTATCATTAACGCAATTGTATTTAGTCCTAATGCATGACCAGGACTTTACTACCTTATGCTTTGCAATCTCTTTACCCTCTTTATGCTCCTCGGTATTCCAGATGTATTCCAAGTTACCACATTCAGTCCAGGTAAATATCTCTTTACATTCTGTACACCAATTCAGCAACTCATTGACTTTCATTGGGCATGGTCCACCCTTTTCTGCCTTGGCGGTACCAAACTGACTACCCATGAGCGCAATCACACATACAAATATTCCCAAACATAAAACCCTACCGAATCTTCTTTTCAATGTATTCAAGCCTTCGCCTCCTTTCAAATTTTCCTTGCTATTAATAACACGATTTAGTACGCAGAATACAATAAATAGAGCATTCTGCGTGCCATAACACTATATGTTCTTAATATATCCCCTAAACACCCAAAACAAAAAGCCTTAAATATGAATCCTTCATTATCATGCTACTAATCAGCAGAAAAAAGGCGGCTGAATTCTGCCAATACCCGCTTTCATACTGTCAGCAAACTACCAGAGAAATCTAAAAATGTCAATTTATTTGTTGTTAATTTTGGGCATATTTCTCAAGCCGATACCTGAATGTCCCTCTGCTGAGCCCCAGCAATTTAGCAGCCTTAGTTTTATTATTCTTACTTTTTTTCAAAGCCTGTAAAACCAGGTGCTTTTCCAGCTCATCAATAGATATTCCTTCTGGCGGCAAATTAAAATTTACCATTTTATATGCATTGTCTTTTTCATTTCGATAACCCGAAATTGACTCTTTTACTAAAGTAACAGGAAGATGATCCTCCGTCACCATGCTCCCTTTGCACAAGATCACAGCTCTTTCCATGCAGTTTCGCAATTCCCTTACGTTACCATCCCATCTGCCTGATACTAGCAGGTTTTCAACGTTCTTTGTCATTTTCAGCGATAACTTACCCATTTTTTCAGAAAACTGCGCTACAAAGCTTCGTGCTAATTGCAAAATATCCTCAGGCCTTTCCCTTAGAGGCGGTATCTGTATAGGAAACACATTTACTCTATAGTACAAGTCTTCCCTAAATTGACCTTTCTTAACATAATCCTCAAGGTTTTTATTACTGGCACAAATGATTCTTACGTCAACTTTTACCGTTTCCGATCCTCCAAGCCTCTCTAATTCCCGTACTTCAATTAGTCTTAGCACCTTGGCCTGAACAATAGGATTCATTTCCGATATTTCATCGAGAAACAAGGTTCCTCCGTTGGCCATTTCAAACCGGCCTTTTTTGGATTTCTCTGCTCCTGTAAAGGCACCCTTTTCATAGCCGAACAGTTCACTCTCCAGCAGCGTTTCCGGCAAGGCGGCACAGTTAATAGATATTAGCGGGCCTCCCTTTCTCAAACTATTGAAATGGATTGCCCTCGCTACAAGCTCCTTACCAGTGCCACTTTCTCCATAAACGAAGACAGTCGAATCTGTTCTGGAAACATCTCCAGCCAACAAAAGAACTTCCAGTATTTTAGGAGAGTTACCTATAATATTACCAAAATTATAATGCGACTCTAATTCCTTTCGAAGATATCGATTTTCCATTGCGAGAGATCTCATCTTCAGTGCATTTTTCACTGCAACTAAAAGTGATTCACCCTCAAATGGCCTTACGATATAATCAAAGGCGCCCTCTTTCATCGACTCCACTGCAGTCTCAATGGAATCATCCCCGGTTACAACAATAACCGGTAACTCGGCATCCATTGATTTAATCTGCTTAAGGAATTCCAGCCTGCCCATTTTCGGTACTCTCAAGTCAGTAATAATCAAGTGCAGTTTTTCGCGTTCAACGAAATCAACTATCGAGTTCAGGTCTTGAGCCTTAACAATTTCGATATTATCCATCTCATCGAACATAACTTTGACGTTGCGTATTATTCGTTCTTCATCATCAGTTATCAACACCCTACTAACCACTCTGGAGTATCCTCAAAAATGCAATAAAATCACATAAATTTGTCAAAAAGCAAATATGCTAAATATATCTATATTAAGATCTTTGATTAATTCCATAAAAAGAGATGCAAGAGAACATATTACTGACGATAGCATGAATCCTACCATAAGCAAACCAATAGTAAGAAGCGGCACACCCATCATTCTGGATACAAATTTCGCCATAGAAGATGACGGCTGAACCCTTAAACCCTCCAACTGACCCTCTTCCTTCATCCTCTCATAGTAAGCACCTCTTTCGTGCTTTACATGAGCCTCATCAATTTTACCCGTAAACATTGCCTCATCGGTAGGCATATTCTCAGGCAGCATATGTGTATGCAGGAAATGAATTGAAAAGATAAAACCCGCTGCCAGCAACGCTTCGTATCTATGCGCAACCAGTGCTATGCTTGGCAAATCAATATAACTTGCAACGCTGACTGGTACTAGTCTCGTAGCTTGCACTGGAAACCAAAGAATATAACCTGTAACCGCCATA
>CAXMPV010000221.1:0-3134 GCA_964195175.1 uncultured Thermodesulfobacteriota bacterium
ATGAGAGGTTGTCGATTGAGTTTATCAATACTCCACTTCGTGATGTAATAGCGTTTCTCCAGGAAAAGTCCAAAATGAATTTCTATTTAGACGAAGATGCTCCGGATACAAGTGTAAACATAAAGCTTAATGATGTACCGCTTTCTGTAATACTGGATTATGTCTTGCCAAAAGGCATGGGTTATGTGGTGAAGGATAACGTCGTTTATATTACGGTTGAGTCGTTAGAATTGAGGGTCTATGACGTACGTGATTTACTTATAAACCTGGAAGACAGGCAGAGCCTGGAGGCTCAGACGGATACACCGGCATTTGAGGAGGGAACTGCTGCTGCAGGAGAGAGCAAGGATACTTTTGACAGGGTAAACGAGATTATTAATTTGATTACCAGCACTATAAAACCCGCATCATGGTCAGTAAATGAAGGCACGGGTATGATCGCCGCTCGAGAGGGCATCTTGGGTGATATCGTTGTGACGCATAGTGTAGACATACACAGGCGAGTCGAAGAACTTCTTGCCGCCTTGAGGTCTTCTGTAGATCTACAGATAGCTATTGAAGCTCGATTTGTTTCTGTTTCAGACAATTTTCTGGAGGAATTGGGGCATAATATTCTTGAGTTTGATACAACATCATCACGCCCACGTGAGAGTGGTCCTGGAGGTGACCCTCCTGGTTCAAATGCCGCAGGTGGTGCGGAGGAGGGTATCTTTACCGAAGCAGGTAATATATTTGCAGGTACCGGAGCCGCTGCTGGGGCAAATGGATTAAATCTTTCTTACCAGATACTTAATGGTTTCTTCCTTGAGGGATTTTTAAGGGCCGTGCAGGAGAGTGAAGAGGCAGAAACACTAACTGCACCGAAGATAACCCTGTCTAATACCCAGAGAGGAACTATTAAAGTTGTTACAACATTTAATTACATAGAAAGCTTCTCAATTGTGAGCACGAATCCACAACCGGTGATTAAACAAATAGACAGCGGTACTACATTAAATGTAAGACCAGTTGTCAGTGCTGATAGACAATATGTTTATCTTGAAGTCCATCCGCTTATTACTAATGTAATATTCAACACAGAGGAATTTCAAACTACTGCTGCAGGTTCGGGAGGAACAGATTCAGGAGGAGTAACAAGAAACACAATACAGCTTCCAGAAACTGTTAAACAGGAATTATCAGTTACCGTCTGCGTTCCTGATAAAGGAGTCCTGATAATTGGTGGATTGGGCACAAGTTCTGTGACGAAGACGTCAAGTGGTACACCCATTCTTTCTAAGATACCCATTATAAAAAGATTGTTTTCCAGTAACAAAATTGATAGAGATATTGACTTGAGAGGCAATCTGATTATACTCATAAAGCCTACCATCTTGATTAGGGAGGAAGAAGAGGTCCGTGCCTTCACAAAGGAAAAGAGAGACGCAGAAATTCGATTCCCAACGTATGGGCCGTAATATCCATTTTCGAAAAACATCTGAAACAGAACATTGACTTTGGAGGTAGTGAAAATGCTTAAGAAATACGGATTAAACACGATCCTGCTTGGAATAGTTATCGTATTACTCGTGCTTGTGCTCATTAAAACCTCACCAGATTATGTAGTTGCCCAGGGTGATGGCGGCGCGGGTGCAAAACACGTATTTGCGGTAGTCGGTAACCGGGCAAATAACAGAGAACCTTTTTATCTGGTTGATACCAGACAGGAGGTAATCATGGTATATGAGTACGGAGTACAGGGCGATGGCTTGGGACTGGCATCCGCAAGGAGCTATAAGTATGACAAATTATTGGATCAATATGGCAGAAGCAACTTTGGTCCGAAGGTTGAAAAGATTAAAAAAGAGTTAGTGAAGAGGAAAAGGTAGGATATGCATTTTTCAAATAGCAGCGATTTTATAGAGAGAACATTCCTTTTTTTTTCATTTGTACCGCTATTACATGTTGCTGTGTACAAATTAACGGCTTGATCTATGGGATATATAATGTATACTGTTCCGTTCTGCTAAGGTGCTTTGCAAGTGCCTATAGCAGGAGCCTTTCTTTGTGGCGGTGTAGCTCAGCTGGTTAGAGCGGCGGAATCATAATCCGTAGGTCCGGGGTTCGAGTCCCTGCGCCGCTACCATATCCTTTAGAATTTAAGTCATAATCAATACAAGCAGATTTTTAATTTATAATTTTTTATTGACAAAAATATATCTTAATAATAGTATTTTGCAATGACGCAGAAATTCCTCGTAGATATAGATACAATTGATTTAAATGAGATAATAGCTGATATGGATAGTATCAGGCTAATAGTTCCACATCGTTACGAGATGGAGCAGTTAAGTGGAATACTTAAATTTGATCCTGAGAACAAAATAATTATAGGATATAAGGACGTAAAAGAAGATGAGTTTTGGGTACGTGGGCACATTCCGGGCAACCCTCTTATGCCTGGTGTATTAATGGTGGAAGCTGCCGCACAATTGTGTACCTATTATTTTAAGAGTTCTATCGACACAGAAAAGTTTTTTGGTTTTGGTGGTATAGATAAGGTTAAATTTCGCGGTAAGGTACTTCCGGGTGATAAATTGATCATTATTGCAAAGAATTCAGAATTAAGAGCCAGGAGGGCTATCTTTGATGCACAGGGGATAGTGAATGGCAAGCTTGTATTTGAAGGTAAAATAATTGGCATGGCAATGTAGCAGGGGTTGTTGACGTTCTATATATTTTGGCTATTTTTTCTTTTTAGAGGGGGTTTTTATGAATAAGCAAGAATTAGTTGAGGCAGTAGCAAAAGAGCTGGGGACATCAAAAGCGGGCGGAGAGAGGGCTGTGAGCGCCGTATTGTCTGGTATTACCAAAGGTGTAAAGAAAGATAAAAACGTTCAGCTGATAGGGTTTGGTACTTTCTCGGTAAAGAAAAGAAAAGCCAGGATGGCAAGAAATCCTCAAACGGGAGATCCAATTAAGGTTAAGGCTAGTAGGACTGTTGGCTTTAAGGTAGGTAAAAAGTTCAAGGATATGGTTTAAGTATCTATTTCGCCTTGAACCTTTTTTGTAAGTTAAACGTATATTACGTAGCAACCTCACGTATGGTTATCGTTTTAAATTGTGCGTAGTTTTCAATCTTAACAAGCTAAATT
>CAXMPV010000222.1:0-3121 GCA_964195175.1 uncultured Thermodesulfobacteriota bacterium
TCATATGATGTGTCAACGGTAAGCCCGTTTAGTGCTGTAGACTCGATAACCTCCTGACCTTCAAGAAGACACTGGATGTCAACATACTCCCGATGTGCCTCAAATCTGTGGGGTTCTTGTGTGTTGTAGCTTGCGACTATCGCATAAATGTCATCACCCTGAATCTCATACTTCTTCTCTTCTACACCGGGTGTTATTGTATCAAGAAATTCGAATGCTGTGTTCCAGACTGAATTATAATACTCCACTCTGTCAATTATCAATGAAAGCTCCTTTATTGCGATAGCTCGTGTGTTTACATTTCCCAAAAATATTCACAGGATATAGATTTCCTCATATTCCCTGTTGATATGTCCCTCTTTTATCAATATATCCGCTTCTTTTAATTTTAGCCTTTGGCAGTTTGCCGGGATATTCTTTATATCGTCTCCTGTAAGCCCCTTGAAAATTTCAAAGTTTGATAGGATTTGTAATATTTTGTTTTCAATCATAAATCATCTCTTCCTGCGAAAAGCTTATACATCAAATGATAGAATATCTCTCTGTGTGGTGTGAAACATAGACAGGCTGTATAGTGATATCGAATATAATACTCAAGTAATTATTGAAATCAAGTGGAAAAATAGGTGTAACTCAGGATGAACAAATCGCCAGCAAACCTTCCTTTTAGCCAAATTCTTTCATATTGTATTGAAAAACTTAGTAAGGCATGCTAATATTCCGTCTCATACGACAATTACAAGAATAACATTCAGGACATAAACTATGTTTGGAAAAAAGAAAGAAAAAAACCTGGAACCATCTTTTCAAAGAAATGCTGAATATTCTGTATTATCAGAGGGCAGTAAGAGACAGATTGAAAAAGATAATATACCTAAAATGAAGACATTATCTGCCAGGCTATCATCAGACGTTCAAATTGAAGGAACAATCAAATTTGACGGAATCATGATGATTGATGGAAGTGTTAACGGGAAAATATCAACGGACAACGGAAAGCTCGTTGTCAGTGAGTCAGGAATTATTAAAGCAACTATTACGACAAAAAGTGCCGTTATTGATGGACGTGTTGATGGGAATATCGTAGCGTCTGATAAAGTAGTGCTTAAGCAAAAAGCACATCTTATTGGTGACCTGCAGGCCAAGACTTTAGTTATCGAAGATGGAGTTGTTTTTATCGGGCTATGTAATGTAAACCCTGAAGGTGCAAAAACTGACAACATCGTCAAAAAGGACCAACCGGAAACGCATCACACTCAGCAAGGAAGATTGAACATCAACAAAGTAAACACAGTTAAATCCGCCAGGTAAAATGTAGTCTTAGCGAACACGATATTATTTAAAAAATAATGGAACCAGGTGTTCAGATTCAGTCCAAGCAATTGGGTAAAGGATATCTCTAGCAACGGAATCATATCATTTTATTTTGCGAACAGGGCGGACAAAAAGCAAACTGACGTCTCCCCAATCTACGTAACCGTCGTCAAAGTATACTCGCCACATACCACCCGAACTACAACTGTCACCTGTCCAGATCCATCTTTGCTTTTTATCAAATGCAGTATCTATGAATAGGCCACTATTCTTCTCATTCGCTTCAAGCAACGATGCCGCCTCCTCTACCGTCGGTACCCGCCAGTCGTAATATCCAGCATAACCATTACGATTGAAACCCCTTATCCATTTCTTTACCTCTTTCCTATTCATATATTCGCAGGAGCCAGATGGATGCCACATTAAACCGCTAGCATGGTCTATTACTATCTTGTCATCGCCAATTAACTTTGTTTCATATTCATGCCGTATTGTACTATGTCCATAAAAACCCCATGCTTTTTTGCTACGTATGGAAATATTTGGCATTGACTGAACCAGAGAAACATTTAAATTCTCATAGGAGGAACGAAGTTCCGTCAGGGACGGCTCTCCTTCAGCAACTAACAATTTGGTCAGAATAGGAATAAATATGCAGGAGAAGATAAAGGCGTAAATTAATAAGTTCTTTCTCATATTATTTTGAATTAATTTGTAAACCCGAAAGAGGAATAGCAGTTTTACTTCTGGATCTGCATAGCAGTGGCACTCAGTTTAATATCGGCACCTGAGCCAGCACCATTTATGCCTTTTGCTTTATCAATCAGATCGAGTTTTGTTTTATCGTAGTCAGTGTTAGAGATGAGATCTTCGTGCCGGAGAACATTTAATTCATTAAGCTTCTCTGCAATGCTTATTTTGTGTTTGCTTATTTTGATATAATCTTCTTCAAGCAGATATGTATCATGTGTGTCAAATCCTAATTTTTCAATACACTTTTCTGAGATAGCATCTGTAACTTTAAACAAATGCCCTTGAAGATATTCGGGTACTGTATACACAAAATCAAGAAATCCCTGCGCATCCATCCCTAACGCCTTCTTCACCTCAACAACGTCTCTCCAAATGACCGTTCCTTGTGTCGTGGTCATTTTAACATCAATCTGAATAAAAGCATACGGATCAGAGAATATTCCCGGATCTTTTAAGCCATATGAAATGATGTCAATCTCAAGTATTGTATCAACTCCCAATTCGATACCTATCTTCTCATAGTCCATGGAATCTTTATCGTGTTTCTCCAGCAGATCCCAGACGACTTTGTTCTTTACAATACTTTCCTGTGGTACAACGTGAAAATAAGAACACAACTGGAGCTTAGTATTTAACCTCTCACACAATACTGCACCAATGTTCAAATCAAATATCACTTCATTAAGAGCTGCAATGTCCTCTTGATTCGCAGCGTTTTGAGCTAATCTCATAAATAGTTGTGCTATAGGATTCGGCCCTGCAACTAATCTCGAAACAAACATCTCATCACTTCTTATATCTACATCCATTTGCGGACTCTCAGGATAATATAAAATTGCCACATCGTTTACATACCTAGAATATTCTTTTTTGTAGAGGACCTGTGGGGTATTTGTTGTTTGACAACCAGCAAGCATTAATACGCTTATTAAAAGGGAGACATAATATTTTTTTGCCATTTGATGAAAACCTGTTCGTTTAATAACAATATGTTATAGCTGAATACTAAAACCGCACACCTAACGGATTCTTTCTGAATAATACTTAACAGTAT
>CAXMPV010000223.1:0-3111 GCA_964195175.1 uncultured Thermodesulfobacteriota bacterium
CGTTCCTGCAAAGTATGGTAACCTTATTGTTTACCATCGGATCATATTCAAATTTGTCAGGAGCAGGAAATTGCTTCTGTACATCACTTACGCTTACACCAAACTCAAGCGGCTGTACCTCAGTTCTTGTGCCTGGGGTAGATTTATTCTCGGGGATATAACCAAGCATTGCCTTAAGGGCCTGTGCCTCCTTATACAGTTCTTCATCTGCAATTGCCTTCTTATCCGTAGCAACCTTATCAGTTGTAGTACAGCTTTGTATTATTGCCAATGTAAGAATAGATAACGATACCAGCCAGAGGTTTTTCATGCTGATTTTTCCATGTGAATGGATGGGAAATGTAAAATGAATACTGAAGTTCTATGATATTAAGGTACTTCTATATTATCAAAGATATTTTGTATGACTTTTTCTGCAGTCATCTCTTCTGCTTCTGCTTCATAGGTTATGATAACTCTATGACGCAGCACATCCATCCCTATCGACTTTACATCTTGCGGAGTGACGTAACCCCTGCCTTTGAGAAAAGCGTACGCCTTTGACGCAACAGCGAGGAAAATCGTTGCTCTGGGCGACGCACCATATTCAATGAATTCATCTAAATCGAGGCCGTATTTCTGAGGATCTCTCGTGGCGACTACCAAGTCTACAATGTAGTCCTTTATCTTATCATCAATGTAAATCTGATCAACCACTGCACGTAAACGTTTTATGTCACCTGGTTTTAATACCGTATTCACTTTTATGTTTGTATCTGTTAATGCCATTCTGTCTAAGATCTCACGTTCTTCGCTTTTACTGGGATAATCTACATTAAGCTTTAACATGAATCTATCAACCTGTGCTTCAGGCAAAGGATAAGTACCTTCCTGCTCAATCGGGTTTTGTGTAGCAAGTACCAGGAAAGGGTCATCAAGTTTAAATGTCTCACTGCCTATCGTTACCTGCTTTTCCTGCATAGCCTCTAAAAGAGCACTCTGTACCTTTGCGGGTGCCCTGTTAATTTCATCAGCAAGTATAATATTTGAGAATATCGGTCCTTTTTTTGTAGTAAACTCACCAGAACGAGGATTGTAGATAAGGGTACCTATCAGATCTGCCGGCAGGAGATCAGGTGTAAATTGAAGCCTTTGGTACTTCACCTGAATTGCTTTTGCCAATGTCATTACCGATAAGGTCTTTGCTAATCCAGGAACACCTTCCAGGAGGATATGGCCATTAGCCAGGATGCCAATCAGCAACCTTTCTATGAGATGTTTTTGTCCTACAATGACCTTCCCCATCTCATTTCTCAGGTCAGCGAGAACACCGCTTTCTTCTTTAATAATATCTGCTATGTTTTTAATATCTTTTGATTCCATAATTATATATATTTCTTCCGGGGCAAATCTCTTGCACATTGACTGTAGCTGGAAGCAATGAAAAAAGAAAGAGGATTTTTATGATGACAAGGCAAACAAAGGCTTTAGATCCTTTTTCTGCGTTTATAAAAATCCATAGTTTGATGGTTACCGGAAGCAAAAGTCAATGCTAGATAACCTTATGAGCATTTGTTATTGAATTATTCTCACCACGCATGCTTCTATCAGATCTTCAATCTTGTTTTTTTTCATCAGATAGACAAAGTTTGTCTCTGAACCGGTAACATAATAATCATTACCGGCTTCTTTGCCAACCAGCAATGAGACCTCTGCATCGTCAAAGCTAATGGTAATATTGAACTGTGGATTATCAAGTCCATATCTTGATAAATCCTTATTTGAATATTGGACAATAGACTCTCCCATTAGCAGTTTCATTGAAGACATGATTCGATCTGCTAAATTCCCGCTCAAAGGCATAATTTCCGGTTTGAGCATTTGCCATACATGTTCTTCATTTTTCTGAAAAAGCAGTTCTTTTTCAGGATGTATTATTTCAATAGACTTTGCATTTGCAGTATCAAAACTGAACAGTGTCCTTGTGACGAGCTCAATACTGTAATCCCTGACGTCAGTCCACCCTACCTGAAAAACCATGTCCTCACCATCAACTTTAGCATAGTAGTTTGTTTTATCTTTTTCAGGCTCCACTTTATTCCCTATCAGGAGCATCTTTGTTTTCAACTCCTTTGGCTTTACAAGGTCACCTTTCTCACTAATAACTTCATCGCCGTGTGCTGCCATACCAGTCTCTTCGTACGCTATAGACGCTCTTAACAGCGGATTGTCAAAACCATAATCAGCAGGATTCTCTGCTGAAAGAGTCACTATCTTATCAGCCAGCAAGAACGACAGATTCCAAACCACTTGATTAATGGAGTCTAATTCCGCTTCCATTGTTACGGGACTTATCATACTCCACTTCGGTCTGCGCATAGTAGAATCTTCCGTCGTTTCACATGTAAGTGTTTTACCATCCCTGTTGATGACTAGTTTCTGAGCAGTCTCCTTAGGGAATTCCATGACTAACTTATCTCTGAATGACAGATATCCTGCCTTAGCAATATCATAGAAATTTTCCGTTGGTACAGTATAAACAGCATCTTCTCCGTCTCGTCTTACATAGCACAAGCCACCATTTTCATCAGCATTACCTATCAGGAACTTCACTGTTTCACCTTCGCCGATTCTTCTGAATACCGAAACTTCTATAGGTGAATCCGCCAATCCATACTTCTCAAAGTTAGTACCACTATCGTCAATATATTGCTGTATCTGTAAATCCTTAATTTTTTCCACAAATTCTCTTACAACGTCTCTATCGGCCAGAATATTTGTTGGAGATTTAATCATCCAGTCATATTGCACCGTCTTTTCCATAACAAGTTCTGTATCAGGATATTTCAAATCAATTTTTTCTATTCCGTAAGTACCTATTGCATCAAACCTCAAGAGCTGTTTGTCGCGCAAATCGTTTAGTTCCAAATCCAGATCGCGAAGAATAATATCTTGTACAAGGAAAATAGAGCTTTCACCATCAAGCTTTGCGTAGATTTTTTCATCCAGGCTGTGTCCCAAATGGAGAGTTTGTACATTATTTGTAGTACCTATACTGATAGTAAATACAGGTTTATCCAGACCATAGTTGACAATATCTTCTTTGGTATCAGATACAAAATCTTCTTTAGC
>CAXMPV010000224.1:0-3103 GCA_964195175.1 uncultured Thermodesulfobacteriota bacterium
CACTATAGAGTAAATCAAAACGTAAAGTGTTAAAAGGAAACGGGTAAAACAGACTTCATATTAAGCAAAGAAATCATTTTATTACTTTTCTTCTTTATCCGACAAACCAGGATCAACAATCTCAAAATAATAACCGAAGCCGAGTTTTGACCTTAATGTAAGCTGTCCGATACAATAGTAATATCTACCCGGTTCAAGCGTGATATAACGTAAACCCACTCTGCTTGATACCTCTGAATACTTATCTTCAACCTTCTCGACAGCCCAGTCCCCAGATTTGAATACTATATTACCAATAAGATTGTTATCCGTAACCCGGTATAGATTCTTACCCACTACTACCGGCTCTTCACTGGAATAGTCAAGTAACATTAACCCTAGACGCCCCTTTACAAATGCATCTTCCGGACACTCAATCTTTGTCGGCTCTCCTTTTGCATAAAAACTTAAGCTGTTATCATCGCGTTCTGAATTAAAACTGGTATACTCAAACTTTTTATAATCTTCCATCCTTATCAGGAAAACGCCTCCACTTTCAGGATATTCCCATAAAGTCAACCTTGGTACTGGAACCAATGATGTTTCACGTATATTTAAGGAAGAAGTTTGCCTTGCATAGCCTTTTTTTCTAAACGATACCACTATTTTACCGGGCTTATATCCAATACGGTATTGACCTTTTTCATCGGTCTTCGCAGCAAGCTCGGTCCCCTTAATCTTGACATCAACATCTTTTACAACTTTGTCAAAACCATCAACCACCTGTCCGGTCAACGTTCCCTGTTTAGAAAATGACGTTGAACAAAAAAACGTTACAGCAAAAACCGCTAATAAGGAAATCGTAAAAATTCTTTTCAGTTTCATAGTTTTATAAATTAATCAAAAATTATAAATTACAGTCCCGGTGCACATGGCATTAAACAGCACGGTATTCACTTATTGTCCTGAAAAAACCCAACACTCAGTTTTACCGTTTACGCCTGGAATAGCCACATAATACGCTAATCCAAAGGAGGCAATACACTACACAAGATATAAAAATAAATCCACTAAAAACAGATAAGGTTGGACATTTCCCAACTTTATATGCTTTATTATCAACAAGCATGTGGGTTCATTGCAAAACGCCCCTACTTGTTACATAAATCCAACAAGATAATCTTATTGACATTATATATAAAATTATTTTTAATGAGTTTTTCGGATAACAAAAACTTCATGCTAAAGAAAAATAATTTCGTATTTCTTTTAAAAAAATTATATTATATTATTAACTATAACTAAAAAGCAAGTTCTCGCCAGATAGATTAAAACTTAAACGAAACAATGTTTTTTTGTAACCAATGAATTCAGGAGAGTAATATGGATAAAGTTTATATGTCAAAAGATGGCTACCAAAGATTAACAAAAGAGTTAGATGAGATGAAAAATTCAAAAAGGGCCGAGATACAGGAAGCAATCGCAACTGCAAGAGAATTTGGGGACCTTAAAGAAAATGCTGAATATCACGCTGCAAGGGAGGCGCAGGGTCTGCTCGAAGCAAGGATTCGCCAGCTTGAAGACAAGCTTGCAAGGACTGAAATCGTAGACTCATCCAATATCCCGACTGACGCAATACACTTCGGTGCAAAAGTAGAAGTCGAAGACCTGGACACCGGAGATATTGAAAACTACGAATTAGTTGGCGCAGGTGACGACGATCCGATGAACGACAAAATACTGGTCTCTTCACCTTTCGCGCAGGCACTATTAGAGCATAAGGTAGGCGATGACGTAGAGGTCAATGCCCCGGCCGGTGTATTGAGGTTTAAAATATTGAAGATTGAATATTAACTATTCCTTTGTCAATTAAAATACAGCATAACCGGCCTCTCTTTCGAGAGGCCGGTTATTATATTTATGTGATAAATGATAGCTAAATTTATATGTATGGTTCCCCTCCCAAACAAATCTTTTTATTCAACTATATTTAAACTACTACTCACTATACGGCAGATGATATTTTTCTTTAAGGTCATACTTCCTGCTAATGTTCTCTGTATTCAACTTTTTTTCCATCTTTGAGACCATCTGCATGAGCTTATCGTGTTCCTCCTGCAAGATATCATCAAAGACCTTAGTATTAAATGCTCCCAGAAAAAGCCTGTTAATTCCCTCCAGATTCTCTCCTCTCCGTAAAATAAGTACTATCGACAATGTGTTTGAATTAGTAAATACTCTTATATTATTAGTATCGGATATTCCTGCAAAAACTTAAGAGATAAATTTTATTTTCTATATTAACTGTCGTGGCCTTTTTCATCTTGATTTTGAAGGCATGTGATATTATTATTCCGACAGATACACACAATCCATACTCACTCATTTTAACCAACATATGAGCCATATAGACTGGATAGTATTAACAACTTACCTGATTGGTATTATTGGACTTGGCGTCTGGCTGGCAAGACGCCAACAATCTGCCGATGACTATTTTCTTGGCGGAAGAAGAATGGGGCCCACGGTTGTCGCTATATCTCTGGCGGCCAACCAGGTAAGTGCAATAAGCTTGATTAGCGCCCCTGCTTTTGTAGCGCTTAAGACAGGAGGCGGTATTAAATGGTTACAATTCGAATTTGCCGTACCGGTTGCCATGATTGCCATAATGTTTTTACTAGTACCGGTCTTCCGACAGCTTTCCGGTGCCTCGATATATGAATATGCGGAACGACGATTCGGCACGGGTACACGATATACCCTGTCAGTCCTTTTTATGTTTTCCCGTGGCCTCTCAACAAGTGTAATTCTGTATACATCAGCACTGGTCCTCTCTGTGGTACTGAATCTTCCTATTTTTACCACTATGATCATTATGGCAATAGTCGCCATTGCGTACACAACAATTGGAGGAATAATGGCTGATGTATACAGCGACATTATCCAGCTTGTCATTCTATACGGAGGAGTACTTGTTGCGCTGATTGTATCTATAAATATTTTAGGTGGGGATTTCTCTTCCATTTCGATTGATCCCGCACGACTCGATTCAATAGATTTTTCCCATCACGGTTTTGGAGACGGCCAGACCTTTGCCTTCTGGCCAATGATTATCGGATGTTTC
>CAXMPV010000225.1:0-3089 GCA_964195175.1 uncultured Thermodesulfobacteriota bacterium
AAACCGGTGCTTTGTGAAAGCTCTTTAGATACTTTCACCATGGATTTCGAACGTCTGCCTGAAGTTATTAATGATAACACGTTATGTGTTTTACCGATATATCATTTCGGCTTTCCGTATGGGATAGATTTATTATTAAAGCTTGCTAAAGAGAATGGATTTTTTGTCCTGGAAGACACGGCACAGGCACCCGGGGCAATATTAGACGGCAGAAAGGTTGGAACGCGGGGAGATGCCGGTTGCTTCAGCTTGTGCAGAGGAAAAAATTTTTCTACTTTTAATGGTGGCATGCTTGTAACAAACTCTGATAAACTTGCAAAAATCATAAGAGAAGAGAGACATTTGCTTCCGGTGCAGAAATTTTCATTTATGATAAAAATTCCATTTATCCTTACCGCATATTCGTTAGTTACAAGACCTGTTATCTATGGTTCATTCTATAAGCTGATTGCTCCATTTAAGCATACAACAGTACACGACAGTTTTGCGTCCAAACAATATTCAGATTTTCAGGCAATAATCGGGCTATGCCTGCTAAATAAACTTGATGTGTTGAATAAAATAAGACTAAAAAAAGGTATGGCTCTCTACAATGCGTTAAAGGATAACGAACATGTAATATTACCAGAGATAGCAAAAAACAGTACTCCTGTGTTTAACCATATGCCGGTAGTCTTTAAAGAGATAAAGACAATGGAAAGAGTACAGGCAGAGCTCTGGGACATGGGAATTGATACCGGAAGAATGTATCTGAAACCCGTACATCATTTATATGACCTTGGGTATGATAAACAGAAAGAGCCTTTTCCCAATGCACTTTATATTGCCGAGAGATTGTTAACACTTCCATCCCACCCCTATCTGGATGATAACTCTATTGAGAAAATTATAAATGTGTTTGAGTCAACCTGATTTATGACCGCTACCTCACCAAGATATTTACTGAAAAAGTTTATTAAAATAGTAGTATGTATCATTACGACTTATACGGGATACCAATATATCAGTCGGAATAAGACCAACAAAAAAGGCTTGGCAATTCTGACGTACCATAGTATCAGTAACGAAATCGAACCTGATGAAGCTGTTACTCCTGAAGAGTTTGAAAAACAACTGCAGTACATAAAAGATACTTTTAAAGTAATTTCTTTGGAAGAAGCAGCAGAACACATACAAACTGATATTGAAAAAGTTGCCGGTTCCATAGTAATTACATTTGATGATGGATACCGTGATAACTATCGCTATGCTTATCCTTTGCTCAAAAAGTATAATTTTCCGGCAACAATATTTCTGGTAAGTGACTTTATCAATAGTAATAGCAGCAAATATCTTTCTCTGTCAGAAATAGATGAAATGAAGGGTAATAACATTTCATTTGGTTCCCATACTATTTCCCATCGAATATTGACAAGTTTAAGAAATGAAGAAATTATAAGAGAGATCAGGGATTCTAAGGATATATTAGAATCACAACTTGGCCGGAGGATAAATTCTTTTGCCTATCCGCTCGGTACAAGGGTAGATTTTAATGACGAAATAATGGAAATTGTTAGAACCTCTAAGTATGCATGCGCATGTTCTAACGTGTACGGAATTAATGATAAAGACACCAACATCTTTGCACTCAAGAGAATCGGCATAGAAACAACTGATAATTTTTTCTTATTCAAGAAAAAATTAAATGGCACGTTGAATATCTTGTCATTTAAGGACACAAAATTTTTCCAAAAATTAAAAAGGATATTTTTTAAGCTATAATTAAGGAGGCGATAAACTTTGTACATCCTTGGTATAGGAGGATACACATTAGATGCTGCTGCTGCTTTAGTAAAAGACGGAGAGTTAATTGCTGCCGTTGAAGAAGAGCGGTTTACACGAAGAAAACATGAAGGAGGCATGCCTTATCAGGCAATTGACTACTGCCTGAAAGTGGCAAACATAACACTGAAAGATATTAACCACATAGGCTTCAGCTATAAGCCCTGGTTAAGGATATCTAAAAGGATTCCATATAGAATATTGAAAATCCCAAAAGCCCCCTTTTATTCTCTCGGTTATATAGTCGATGAAATTAACAGTACGGGCCATTACCTTTCTGAATTAAGACAACTTAAACAAAACAGAAACACCAGAATACATTTCATAGAACATCATATAGCACATGCTGCAAGTGTCTTTCTCACATCACCATTTGAGGAATCCGCGATTCTTACTATGGACTATATGGGTGAATGGACAAGCACATTGATGAGCAAAGGCACTGGCTGCAAAATCGAGAAGATAAAAGAGATCAAATTCCCGCATTCTTTGGGAATCCTTTATGCCGCGGTAACAAAATATCTTGGATTCCGGCATGGTAATGACGAATACAAGGTGATGGGGCTTGCATCATATGGTGAACCCGCATACATTGATGTTTTCAACAATATGGTTAAATTATTGCCTGACGGTGGATACCGGATGAACCCGGATTACTTCACATATTGGGCAAGTGCCGGTTCGAAAGAAGGTTTTATGTCAAAGAAATTCATTGATGCATGTGGGCCAATTCGGACTAAGGGGCAGGCAATTGAAAAGAGGCATAAGGATATCGCAGCAAGTCTACAGAAAATTCTGGAAGATACAACCTTACACATCACTGATTATCTTTATAAAAAGACCGAGTCAAAGAATTTGTGTATTGCCGGTGGTGTTGGTTTAAACTGTTCATTGAACAATAGGGTATTGCAGGATTCTCCTTTCGAATCTGTCTTTGTGCAGCCGGCAGCACATGACGCCGGCACGGCACTTGGCAGCGCTTATTACATTTATAATACTATGTTGGGAGAAAACAGAAATTTTGTTATTGATCATGCCTACTGGGGGCCTGAATTCTCAAATGAAGAAATAAAGGTGGAGCTTGAGCTTGATAAATTAAATTATACGCACCACCAGGATATTGCAAAAAAGTGTGCTGAATTAATACATGACGGAAAGATTATCGGATGGTTTCAGGGAAGAGCTGAATGGGGCCCTCGCGCGTTGGGTAACAGACGTATCCTGGCAAATGCAACGAGTAGCGACATGCAGGATATCGTTAACAAGTA
>CAXMPV010000226.1:0-3066 GCA_964195175.1 uncultured Thermodesulfobacteriota bacterium
AATTGTTCAAAACCTGAGCGTGCATTGAAGGTCATTGAAACTGTAACTAGTCAAGAGCTTGCTAAGGCTTTATCAGCACCATTGGCTGAGGGACGCCCGACAGAACTTGAAGAAATCTTTCAACATGTTTTTGAAGGATGGTGAAATATATAAATGAGAATTGTTATTTTGAATAATAGAGATATATGAATAGTACAAAACCACAAGCACAAGGTCAGAATTTAGACTTGGCACTGCATACGTTAGGCTGGAAGGCATTTCAGGACCTATGTGCTCAGATTTGCGAGGAAGTTTTGCAGAGACCGGTAGCAATATATCGTGAGGCGCAGGATGGCGGGCAGGACGCAGTCTTTCTTTTTAAGAAAAGCGAGAAGGCCACCGGTACAGGCACAGTGCAATGTAAATTTACATCGAATTCTAAAAGAAGACTTAAAGCTGGCGACTTAAAAAGGGAAATTGATAGCGTTAAAGAACTAGTATCAAAAGGCGAGGCTGATACATATTATTTTATTACCAACATGGGAGTCGATGCTCCAGTAGCCGCGGACATGCGGAAGGAGTTAATTTCGCTGGGTGTGACAACTCCTGAAGTATTCGGAAGAGAATGGATTTCACAGAAGATTCGTGAAAGTTCGCGGTTACGCGCTCTCGTGCCACGTGTATATGGCCTAGGCGATCTTTCTACTATTCTTGATGAACGTCGCGCTGAACAGTCGCGAGCACTACTTGGCCATCTTATTCCTGCGCTAAGTGTATATGTACCAACAACGGCACATAGACATGCAGTTCGGGTATTGAAAGAGCATGGCATAGTTCTATTATTAGGTGCTCCCGCTACAGGTAAATCGACGCTGGCTGCTATTCTAGCAACTTCTGCTTTGGATGATGGTAATCATCGATGCTTTCAAGTGGATAGTCCGCATGAACTATTAAGGCATTGGAATCCTAATGAGCCTGGAGGATTTTACTGGATTGATGATGCCTTTGGTCCAAATCAACTACGCGAAGAATATGTTGATCAGTGGATCGTTATGATGAGCAAAGTGAAGGCAGCGATTAGTGGAGGGAATCGTTTTGTTCTAACCTCTCGGAGTCACATATGGAATGCTGCGAAAAGAAAATTAGCAACTAGAAATCATCCCTTGTTGGCTAACAACACAGCTGTAGTTGATGTGGGTTCGCTTGGGCCTGAAGAACGCAGTCAAATACTATATAACCACATTAAAGCAGGAAACCAACCTAAACAATGGAAGACTAAAATAAAGCCATTTCTGGAGATGCTTTCAGAAGATACTAATTTACTACCCGAGATTGCTAGAAGATTAGGTGATAAAAATTACACCAGTGGAATTAGTTCATTTCCGGCAGATCTCAAACGGTTTGTGTCTGAACCGATGGAGTTTCTAAAGGAAACCCTTGAGGAATTAAGTGATGCTCAAAGTGCGGCGCTAACACTAGTATTTTTGTATCGATCACGGTTACCAATCAATATTAGCGAATGTGAGCATTCCACAATTATTTGTGATAAGTATTGTGTTAGCCAAATAGAAATTGGAAATGCATTAGAACAGCTTGATGGAACATTTGTAATAAAAAAACTAGATACAGATGACGATATTTGGAGTTTTCGACATCCGACGATATCGGATGCTTTGTCTTCGTTACTAGGGAGTAGACCTGATTTAACCGATCTGTATTTGAGAGGGGCCAAGTTAGAGGCGATAATGTCTGACGCCGTGTGCGCAGAATGTACCCCAATTAGAGATGCGATAGTAATAAACGATTCTTCTAGAGACTTGCTAGTGTCGCGCCTGCTCGAAGTCGAGGATAGTTTGCAGCTTAATAATATGCTATTCGGGTTTTTAACTAATCGAGCCTCCGACGCAGTATTGACTGAGGTGTTGAGACAAGATAAATCAATTCTTCAGCGAAAGGCTGTACGCACCTGGTCATTGAAATATGACGAGAGAGTCAGATTGCATTCTCGCGCATACAATCTTCGAATATTGCCTGAAAAAATAAGAATGGAAACTGCCGAAATACTTGAGAAAGCAATACTAGGCAATTTGGATAGTGGGATATTTGATGATGATAACATTTTGTCACTAATTCCACCGAGTAGATTAGTAGCAATCATTGCAAAAATTAATGAAGAAATAAGAAGTACATTGAGTGATCGGATAGAAGAATCAGAAGAAAATGCAGATTTAGAAATTGAGCCAGAAGATAATTTCGATGACATAAAAAGATTCCTGAATGATATGGAAATATTATTATCGAAAGATGAGGAAATATATCATCGTCTCCATGAATTAGAAGAACAAGTAGGTGAGGCTATTTCTAGGGTCGAAAATAAAAAGCAGCAATTGGATGAGGAGTGGGAAGGTGAAGATGTAATTCCAGTAAAAGTTTCGGCACCCTTAAGTGCTCGATCGCTCTTTAGCGATATTGATGAATAAATTAGTGGATAAGATTAAATGTCAGCATCTGAAATAGTAAACAAAGTCTGGAACTACGCCCACGTCTTACGTGACGACGGCGTAGGCTACGGCGACTATGTAGAACAAATCACCTATCTAATCTTCCTAAAAATGGCCGACGAGCGTGAAGTCGCTGGCCAGGCAGTAAAGGTGCCGAACACATATGCCTGGACCAGGTTGGTGAAGCTCGATGGCGATGATCTGGAGCTGCAATACCGCCATACCCTGGAAAACCCGGGTAAACAAGTCGGCCTGTTAGGCACCCCCTTTCGTAAAGCACAAAATAAAATTGATGCAGGCTGTCCAAGTTTGTTCCCGACAAATTTTTCAAGACCCCGCCAAGCTGTTGCTATAGATTTACAATCAGGGGAAGTAACTTCTTGACAAATAGGATTATATTAATCTAAATTGTTTCCAGTTTCGAAACAGGAAATAAAAGATGCATCTTAAACCCCAAGATACATTGCTATTAGTTAAATACTGGTCTCTTAAACGAGGGGGTAAGGAAAGTAGTGTCCGCAGTATTGCAGAGGTGATAGGTGTCAGTGCTGGTGAGGTTAGTAAAGGCACTAAACGATTAGTTGCC
>CAXMPV010000227.1:0-3064 GCA_964195175.1 uncultured Thermodesulfobacteriota bacterium
TTTTCATGAATAGCGGTTGCTGCTTTCAGGAGAATAGGTAACAGCCTGCTTATTTCCTGTTTGCGGCTTCCGGGTAATAGAGAAACAATCGTCTTTGTTTCTCCTCCTTTCATCTTTTCTACGAACGCTTCGTCTATATTTCTCATGTTAAGTTCATCAAAAAGCGGATGCCCAACGTATTTTGCAGAGACATCTCCATTAGTATAGAACGTCTCCTCAAAAGGGTAGATGACCACCATCCTGTCTACAAATTTTTTGATTTTTTTGATCCGCCACGATCCATGGGCCCAGAGCTTGGGGCTTATGTAATACATAACCGGTATATTCCTTTTTTTAGCAGCTTTAGCAAGGTAGAGATTAAAACCCACATAATCAATCAGGATTACCAGTTCAGGTTTCTCTTCATCAAAAAAACGAGTGCAGTCTTTAAATATTTTCCTTAGTCCGGGAATTTTTTTCAAGGCCTGCAACCACATGACGGAATTGGAGCTCATATCGCGTATACATTGCAAGCCTGCCTCCGCCATTTTATTTCTCCCCAAACCGTAGAACTTGACCGATGAATTTTTCTTATGTATCTCACGCATCAGGTTTGAACCGTGCATATCACCGGACGTTTCACCAGCGCTTATAAATATCTTTTTAGTAATTTCCAAGGTATAAAATGATTAAATTTATGGGAAGTAATATTGGAGAAAATATCCACGCAACTATTGACGAGAAAGAAGTATCAATACAGAATATTCCATATTTCACATCTAAGGCAAATCCTATCAGACATGAAACCGGAAAGACAACACACGGCACCATGAGCAGGTAAAAGAGAATCGTATAGTTTTCATAGAGGAGGCCATGTGCAAATATTACATTCGAAATAAAGAATATTAAGGCAAAGAATACAGACAGCTTAATCTTCGAATAAAAATAGCATGCCGCTGTTAATGGTAATGAAAGTATGGATAAGATTATTAATATCATCTCGTAAAAGTTCTGCCACTAAGTCACCAAGGCCCAAAGAAAAAATTTTATAAATAGTCCTCTTGGTGCATTTGTGTCTTCGTGGCGAAAATATCCTTTTATCTATAAAACAGTAGAAAAATAAACGCTAAGTACCCTGACACCAGTACAATGCCTGCAAGCCTGTTAACCGTCTGGCTACCTCTTATCATCGGTATCAAGGCCAGGGAGAAGAGGAGCATGATAGGGAACTCAAAAAAAAGAGTCTCTCTTGGCACGTTTAATGGTCTTACCAATGCCACAGACCCCAGGACCAGGAGTATATTGAAGATATTACTGCCAATCACATTCCCTACACAGATATCTGTCTCTTTTCTCAGGACACTTACAACGGATGTCGCCATTTCCGGTACTGAGGTACCAAAAGCAACTACCGTCATTCCGATAACCATTTCACTTATCCCGAAACTGCCGGCTATAAAAATTGCAGATTTAACTAATACATGCGAACCGACTAAGAGACATGCTAATCCAATTACAATATAAATGATGTTAGATAGTAAATGTCTCCTTGTCTGGCTCTCTTCCTTTGTACTCTCTGGCAACCCTGTTTTGCTAACAGGGTTGCTAGCCGTTGAATTTCTTGATTCTTTCTTAGAATTCAAAGTATGATAAATTTGATAACCTATAAAAAGTATAATCCCTGTAAAAAGTAACAACCCATCAACAAATCCTATCGTTCTATCTATTGCCATAAAATAGAGGGCGGCTGAGATTCCAATCATCAATGGCAGTTCGCGCCTCATTATGACTTTCTCCACCTTTAAGGGGAGAACAATTGCGGAAATGCCAAGGATAAGGCCAATATTGGCGATGTTACTTCCGATTATATTCCCGATAGCTATATCGGTAGACCCTTTTATAGCCGCAGTTAAACTGACTGCTAATTCAGGACTGGAAGTGCCAAAGGCAACAACAGTTAAACCTATTACTATGGGCTTTATCCCAAGATCACGTGATAGCTTTGATGAACCCTTAACCAGCCATTCGGCGCCAAAGTATACACCAGTCATCCCTGCAATAAACAAGATAGATTGAAGTAGCAAAATTTAATTCCTTTTATGTTCTATTTTTATAATTCATGTAAAGCGAATACGTTAGAAGTATAATGACTTGAATTTTTCCGTCAAACATAAAAAACATGATGAAATGAAAGAAAAATAATTTTTAAAAAAAATCAAAAAGCTGTTGACATCTTATGAGAAATGTATAGAATGGCACAAATTGCGACTCAGTCTCAACAAAGAAAGGTGGTTACTGTTTTTGATCCCGAGCTATATGCAACGCTTAGCTTTTCCATGAGGATTAATACAAAATCACTATTTTTTTGACCTGATACTGAGACTAAGACTCAATTAATAAGGAAGGTTTTTTAACGCCTTACTTGTATTGTTATAAACACGAAGGAAAAAAACTATATTTTTTTTAACTAAATACTGAGAATGAGACTCAGTAAAAAAAGCTTATAATTATTTTAAGTGCTTTGAAAGGAGTGTTTTATGAAGAAGTATACTATTATGTTTCTATGTTTTGCTGCCCTGCTTTTTGGTGCGATATGCCCGGGCGTATACGGACAAGACGCAAATGACGGCCTGGAATCAAAGGTTGATAAGATGGAAAAGATGCTTATGGAGCTGAAGGATCAACTTAAACAGCAGACAGTCGCCAGTGATGAACTCAAGGCGATGAGGGCTGAGATAAAAAAGATTTCTGCTCCTACCTTGCCAGAAAATGAATTCTATTGGGCTAAAAAGTCCCAGGATCTTGTAAACAAGGGCCTGGCTCCGGTATTTGGTAATCAGTATGGTAAACCATTCTTACGCAGGTTTGGCAGAAATACCTATGTGGGTGGATATATGGACCACGAGCTTACATTTACTGAAAATGGCGAACACGCGTTTGACCAGCACCGCCTCATACCTTTCATCTATTCAGATGTATCCGATAGGGTTAAGTTTGCTACGGAAATAGAGATTGAGCATGGGGGACCTCAAGGCGCTAGCGGTGTGCAAGGTGCAAGTGGTGAGATAAAGATAGAATTTGCAAC
>CAXMPV010000228.1:0-3029 GCA_964195175.1 uncultured Thermodesulfobacteriota bacterium
GAGAAAGGCAAAGTACTTCTTTTTATGTGTGCCATTGGCCGTTGGTCTCAAATACTGGGAGCAGCGCTATCAAACTACGCAAGGAACGAAGGAGGCACGGGAAAAATAATTATTGAAAACGTCAAAATGAGACATGCTCTATTTTCTTCGTTCATACCGGGAATACTCATATTTTTGTTTTGTGGTATTAAAGGAATTTTTATATTCTTTATAGTGCTCATTGCTGTTATTCTCTTTGTTTCATACATGAAAAAGAAAATTGGCGGAATGACAGGAGACACCCTGGGTGCTTTAAACGAAGTAAGCGAATTGACCGTATTACTCTCCTTTTTAGTGATTTAATGTCAGAACTAACACTCATAATCGGTGGTACAAGAAGCGGTAAGTCTGCGTATGCAATGGCGCTTGCAGAAAAGCACAAGCACGTTTGTTATATTGCAACTGCAGATTCTAAACAATCTTCACAGATCGATGACAATGAGATGCTGGAGCGGATACAAAAGCATCGGGAGAACAGGCCGGCAGAGTGGAAGACGGTAGAAGCTCCTTTAGAATTAGATAAGGCTGTTTCAAATCTTAATGGAAACCTCGATGTTGTGTTAATCGATTGTATTACCATTTATGTTACAAACATGCTTCTTGGCAGTCATAAGGAAGATGGAGATGCGTACATAATCGACGCAATAAACAAATTGTGTAGTGTTTGTAAGAGTGCACCTTTTCATGTTATAATCGTAACCAATGAAGTTGGTTACGGAGTTGTACCGGACAATGCGCTATCGAGACAATTTCGTGATATCGCAGGCTACGCTAACCAGATTATTGCCAGAGACGCAGACAACGTATATCTTGTTACCGCGGGAATTGAAAGCAAGATTAAATAATTATTTTTTTGGAAGGAGATAGAATGAAATTTTTTATTGATACAGCGGATGTAAATGAGATAAAAGAGGCTGAGAGTCTCGGTATTCTGGACGGTGTTACAACCAACCCGACACTGATATCAAAAACCGGACGGCCTTTTAAGGGAACTATTAAGGAAATATGTAATATAGTAGAAGGACGCCCGGTAAGTGCCGAAGTAGTCAGTACTGATACTGATGGCATAATTAAAGAAGGACGTGACCTGGCAAAAATAGCGGATAACGTTGTCGTAAAGGTTCCCCTTATTAAAGATGGCCTCAAGGCAGTAAAGGTTCTTACCTCAGAAGGAATAAAGGTAAACGTAACCCTCTGCTTTTCATCAAATCAAGCCCTTCTTGCCGCAAAGGTGGGTGCTACCTATATCAGCCCGTTTGTTGGCAGGCTTGATGATAAAGGACATACAGGAATGGAAGTAGTTGACGAGATCCGAACTATTTATGATAATTATGATTTTGATACGGAGATAATTGTCGCCAGTGTCAGAACGCCATTACATGTTAGAGATGCTGCACTCATGGGCGCTGATATTGCAACGATACCACTTGAAGTATTTAACAAAATTGTGCAGCATCCATTGACAGATGCAGGGCTGAAGAGTTTTCTTGCGGACTGGGAAAAGGTGCCTAAGTAAGCGGAAAATAATTGTATATCTTTTGTCAACTTTGATAAATAGAGGTTATAGGCTAATATGTACTTTGTTTTATGGCAAAGTGCATATTAGCACTAGTCATCAGACGTGAGTTTACGGACGAAAGTATGGATCTCTCCATCGTCTTCATCTATTTTCAGCAGTTCATTTCCTGTCTTTTCACACCACGCCTTAATGTCGCTCTTTATTCCATCATCTGTTGAAATGATTTCCAGGACTTGTCCGGTCTCCAGTTCTTTTATTTTTTGAGATGCCTTAAATACAGGCATTGGACAAAGCAAACCGTAACAGTCTAATGTAAAATCAGGTTTCATAATTTAAAACGCACCCTCCCACTTGTAAGAAATAAAAAAATATACTGGAAAAACTAAGATAGAAGCATTGTCTATATTAATAAAGTTTTTTAGAGAAGTTATACATAAACTGAAAGGCCTATAAAACAACCCACATTATTTCACACCTGGAATCGCCTGTACCGTATTCGAAGTCGTTGTGCGCATCACTTCTGTATCTTATCGTAAGAGAAAGGAGGGACATACCAACTGTTTCTTGCCCCCTCAACGGTAATTATTTTATATACTTCTTTTGTGATGTTATATTTTTGTATTACTTTTTGCTTGTACTTCTCTCGCAACTCTTTTCTTTTAGAAGTATCAGAAGGCATTTCTGACCAGGCTCTATCCTTTGCATAATGCATTTCTTTGTAGATTTCACGCCTTAATTGTTCAGATAGCTCAATTTGAGGTTCCGGTTTAGAACGCTGCTCTGTAAATTGTTCAGCGTTTCCATTTAGTTTATTGTTCTCCTGTGTGCCAATGAACGTATTGCTGATAATATCATAGCCATCAATATTTTTATTGTTCTCCTGATGTTTTTGCTCAGTCTCTGCTCTCTGTGGCCCCCATGTTATATATTGCGCTAAGTCTGAATCACGTTTTACGCTATCACAGTCAATCACTTTTCCTATTGTTTTTCCTACTCCGCTAAAGCAGCGTTGATTTGCTGTATCTATTACATACATAGCTTCGCTGCGAGTAGCTTTGCCAAGTCCATCGTACTGGTACAGTCTATATTTTATAATTGAATCTCCTTCTTTAACTATCATGATATAATCATTCCCTTCCTGGTATTCTTTTAATACAGTTCCTCGCTCATGAAGCATAGCTTTAGTCAATGACATGAATGGAATAGGAAGACAACCAAACAACGATATTAAAAAAATAAGAATTATAGCTTTTTTGAAATATTTCATATCTGTCTTATTTTAATCTATTTTTATCTCACTTCCTGAATAGACCCTTTGACCTGTCCCAACTCTTTGTGCCACCTTCAAGCTAGAGTTTGTGTTCAAACAGACAGCTTCAACCGTCTCTGGAGCAGGCGGCAAGTACCCAAGAGCACTATGTGATCGAAACGTATTATACTCTTTACGCCATCTTTCAATCAACACCTTTGC
>CAXMPV010000229.1:0-2676 GCA_964195175.1 uncultured Thermodesulfobacteriota bacterium
CTTTTACAATTTTCTAAAGATAAAAGCCTGTAGTTGTATGGAATGTGGGTCAGAGATGTAATCTTAAATGCGTACATTGCTACTCTCAATCAAAAGATATTGAATATACAAACGAATTAAACACTAAAGAAGCGAAGGCTATGATTGACGGCCTTGCAGAATACGGTGCTCCGGTACTTCTCTTTTCAGGTGGTGAACCATTAATGAGAGAAGATTTGATGGAGTTGGTAGCATATGCCAAAGATAAAGGTTTGAGGGCCGTTATAAGTACAAACGGAACGATGATTACTGAAGAAAAAGGTGAAGAATTAAAAAAATGCGGGCTCTCTTATGTAGGAATAAGCCTTGACGGCTTAAAGGAAACAAACGATAAGTTCCGTGGTATTGAAGGTGCCTTTGATGAAGCTTTGCAGGGAATCAGAAATTGCCTGGAGCTAGGGATTAAGGTAGGATTACGCTTCACCATTAATAAAAGAAACGCGCAGGACATTCCCGGAATATTCGATCTCATTGAAAAAGAAGGAATCCCAAGGGTATGTTTTTACCATTTGGTTTATTCCGGAAGAGGTTCCAGGTTAATTGAAGAAGATTTGACTCATGAGGAAACACGTAAAGTCGTTGACCTCATTATTGACAAAACGAAGGAAGCTCACGACCGTGGGAATCCGTTAGAAGTTTTAACGGTAGATAACCATGCCGATGGTCCTTATATCTATCAACGATTACTTAAGGAAGATCCAAAACGTGCGGCAGAAGTACTTGAGTTATTACAGTGGAACGAAGGGAACAGCTCAGGACACGGTCTTGCCTGTGTAAGCTGGGATGGCGCCGTACATGCTGATCAATTCTGGAGAGAGCATACGTTCGGAAATGTGCGTGATCGAAAATTCGGTGAAATCTGGGAAGATAAATCAAATGACCTTTTGATGAAACTGAAAAACAAAAAGAATTACGTTACCGGCCGATGCTCCAAGTGTAAGTGGCTTGATATATGTGGTGGTAACTTCAGGGCACGTGCCGAGTCTGTCCATGGCGATATATGGGAACCTGACCCTGCATGTTATTTAACCGATGAAGAGATTGGTTTACTTGCAGATGTGCCTTTAGTAGTTAAATAAATTATAAAAGCCCATGTTTCCTTAATGTAAATAAGAAACATGGGCTTTTTCTATATAGTGAAATTTGCAACTCAGCCTACAAGGATTTCCTGTACCTTGGAAATTCCCTTACCTAATTCAACTTTATAACCATTTTCATGCAGGATCTTCTCTACCGCCGACATTGCCAGGACTATATCAAAATCATTGACATAGCCCATGTGGCCGATCCTGAACATCTTGCCTTTTAGTTCGTCCTGGCCTCCTGCTATTGTTACCCCGGTTTCATCCCTCAGCTTTTTGATTCCGGCGTCAAAGGTTACTCCTTCCGGAATCTTGATGGATGTCAGAACATTCCCTGAGTCATCGCCTGCAAAGAGCTCAAGACCGAGAGCCTTAGCCCCTTCTCTTGTTGCATTAGCCAGTCTTGCATGCCTGGACCACACATTCTCAATGCCCTCATTTTTGATCATTTCAATGGACTTGCTTGCTGCCATAATGAGGGAAATTGCGGGTGTGTAAGCTGTAGTCTTATTGCTTAACGCCTTTTGCATCTTCTTAAAATTCCAGTAGTATTTTGGTAAATCAGACTTCTCAATTGATTCCCAGGCACTCTTTGCTACACAAACAAAGGCGAGTCCCGGAGGCAGCATAAAGCCCTTTTGAGAACCGGTAACGGCGATGTCAATACCCCAGTCATCCATCTTGAACGGTTGAACACCGACCCCAGATATTCCGTCCACTACCAACAACAAGTTATGACCTTTAACAACTTTTGCGATGCTTTCAATATCATGGACGACACCGGTCGAGGTTTCACTTAACGTAGTGAATACTGCCTTTACATCCGCTTCCTTTTTAATGGTTTCATCCAGCTCTTCGGGCTTTACAGCCTTTCCGTTTTCTACATCAATTCTTACCACGTTTACGCCATATGTTTCGCAAATCTGCGCCCATCTTTCTCCAAATTTGCCGCCACTTATGACAATGGCTTTATCTTCCCGCGACACGGAGTTAACTACACATGCCTCCATTCCGCCTGTACCTGAAGAGGCAAACGTAAATACTTCGCCATCATTAGTTTGAAAAATATATTTTAAACCTTCCGATACATTCGCAAAAATGTCAGAAAATTCAGAAGTTCTGTGGTGAATCATCGGGCTTGCTTCTGCCAGAACAACTTCCGGCGGTATCTGAGTGGGGCCCGGTGTGAATAAAAAAGTCTTCTTCATTTTTAACCCTTACTATTTATAAAATTAATTCTGAACAATTTAAAATAAAATTAGAGTCGATTCTAATACAAAGGGATTCTTTAATCAATAGTTTTTAAATACTTGACTGAAAATGAAAAAACATTTAACCTGATATCCTTAAAATAGAAATAAATTCTAATTTTGGGCAAAGAATCATGATATTAGATAAAATTCATGCATACAAACTAAAAGAGGTGGCTGAGAGTAAAGAGCGTGTCTCAATAGAATCTTTGAAAGAAAGATGTAAAGATGTTCCGGATGCAATAAAGTCCGGTACGGTTTTGAAAAGAGAGAATAGGATCAAATTTATCGCCGAGGTTAAAAAG
>CAXMPV010000229.1:2739-2979 GCA_964195175.1 uncultured Thermodesulfobacteriota bacterium
CGGTGGCGCATCCGTAATATCTGTTCTTACTGATAAAGAATTTTTCAAGGGAGATATAAAGTATCTTTCTGAGATTAAAGAGACAGTCAGTCTGCCCGCTTTGAGAAAAGACTTTATTATTGATCCGTACCAGATATACGAGGCAAGAGCTGCCGGTGCAGATCTGGTGTTGTTGATCGCAAGGATTCTTACCAAAGAAGAAATTGATGCATTTCTCGCACTTTCCCACGAACTGGGAAT
>CAXMPV010000230.1:0-2950 GCA_964195175.1 uncultured Thermodesulfobacteriota bacterium
AAGCTATCTTGCAAATACAGACCTTATCATTGAGCTGGATACAGAGAATGCTGGTCTCTGGAAAGGTGGAATAATGCACGGACACTTTTTTGACCACCATGGTGCAAAGCCGTCAGAAGACTATATTGGTGATTTACAGATAGCAGACAATCTTGAAACTAATAAAGTCACTAAGCTATACGAACTATGGTATGAACACTCTTTTGATCTGTATGGCACTGACTTGTCTTTTTTAATCGGACAACATGATTTAAATAGCGAGTTTATGATTACTGAGTATGGATTACTTTTTATTCACTCTTCCTTTGGAATTCAACCTGACATTTCAAATAATATCCCTGTCTCCAATTATCCTGTAGCTGCTCTTGGATTCAGGATGAGGTGGGAACCAACGAACAATCTCTATTTCATGGCTGAAATATCAGATGGTGATCCAGGCAAGAATAATGGGGGGTTTGATTGGAAATTGGACAGCAAAGAGGGCTTTTTAAACTTCTTTGAAACAGGGTATCATTTTGGTGATCAAGAAGAGAGCAGGACCATGCCCGGCACATACAAGTTCGGATGGTGGTATCATACTGATGAGTTTGACGATGTCCGTGACATGGATGGAAATGGTGATCCTCTGGAACATAATGGCAATTACGGTCTATATTTTATAGCAGATCAAATGTTAATTCCGGGTGAGGGGAAGAGGGGGCTTGGTGCTTTCATTCAGGTTGGAGGTGTTCCTGATGACCGTAACCTGGTGGACTCTTATATTGGAGGAGGATTCCATTATCAGGGAATTATTCCATCAAGAGAGAAGGATGTACTCGGCCTGGCTGTGGCACGAGCCTCTATAAGCGATGATTTTAAAGATATTGAAAAAAGAGACAGTCACGAGACAGCCGTGGAAATAACATACAGAGCTCAGATCTTACCGTGGCTTGCCATACAGCCGGGAGTGCAGACTATTTTTAATCCGGGGGCTGATTCATCGTTAGACAATGCCTGGGTTTCGATAGTGAGATTCCAGATAAACCTTTAGTCTTGTCTCAGTAAATATATATTCGGAGTATTTCATTCTGAACTTTTAATATTCTTTCAAAATGTAGTGCATATCGCCCAGACCTCGTAGTAAACTTTGGTATACTAACTTTCTCCACAGCCATGTCTCAATTAAATAATTTGACTTTACCTTCTTTTATTTATAATATGTAGTTGATATTGAGTCTCATTATACATAATTTAAGCAAGCTGTATCTTATTAGCAAATTTATACTTATGCAAAGGCCGTAAAAATGCACGAAGCAAAAACTAAAGAATCTGATGCCAAATCTGTAGACTATCGAATTGCGCTGGTAGGCAATCCAAATGTTGGTAAAAGCGTATTGTTTGGTCTGTTTACCGGGAAATACGTCACCGTTTCAAACTACCCCGGAACAACTGTGGAAGTTACCAGGGGGATGTATGCTGGCTCTAACGATACGATAGAGGTAGTTGACACTCCGGGAGCAAATAGTCTGATTTCACATTCTGAAGATGAAAGGGTTGCACGAGACATTCTTCTTAGAGATGAAGAGAAGAGAGTTCTTCAAATATTAGATGCCAAGAATATTCATAGAGGATTATTGATTACAACTCAACTTGCCGAAATGGGACTGCCTATTTCGATAGGCTTGAATATGTGGGACGAGACACTTGACAGGGGCATGTCCATAAATACTGACAAGTTACAGGAAATACTGGGAGTAACATTAACTAAAACTATTGCCACTCAGAAGTATGGAATAGGAGCATTGAGGAACTCAATTAACTCGGTAAAAGTTCCAAAAATCAGCATAGACTATGGAGAGACAATAGAGAATGGCATAAAGCAACTTGAAGCATTGTTGCCGGAAAAAACTACAGTGAAGAAGCGGGCTCTGGCGATAATGTTGTTATCTTTTGATGAGGATTTAGAAGAGACTTTAGAAATTGACGAAGATACCCTCGATAAGATTCACGTGGCCAGGGATGGAGTGCAGAAAGAATATGGACATCCGTTAAGCTATGTGATTACCAAAAAACGTAGTGATTATGTCAATGATTTATTGAAAGGGATAGTGAGCTATAGAGAGCATGAGGCAAAGGCAGGTGCAATATCACGAAACCTGTTCTTCTTCTTTTTCATGCCTCTTTTCACATTCTTTGTTGGATACAAGGTATTAGATCTACTACTGTTTATGTTTGCCGGCGCTCTGGATACAGGCGGACTGACCGCATGGATATTGAGAATGGCAGGTGGTGGTATATCTGTTGGATGTTATTCATACCACCTGTTTTCGAGAGAGTACCGGTCTAATAGGAAAATAACTAATATTCTTGGAACGTTAACTATGCATCCTGGTCTGGCCTGGCCAATGTTAATTGTGGTCTTGTGGTGCATTTACAAAATAGTGGGACAATTTGGTGCGGGCGACTGTGTTGATTTCGTTGAGAGCAAGATTTTTGGCTCGTCTTTAGAGATGTCAGGCGGATTTGATTTTAAGGCATTCATACCCTTTACGAATATAGAGTATGTTTTTACCCATGTTAATTTCCAGGGAATCAATTATTACCTTGGATTACTGTGCCAGACGTTTATGAGTAGCGACAACTTCTTCTTCCAATTGTTCCTCGGTGAAGAAGCTGGTCTGATCCAGGTCGGCGTGACCTACTCTATAGCCATAATATTACCTATTGTAGGTTTCTTCTTCATAAGTTTTGGATTAATGGAAGACAGTGGTTATTTGCCGCGACTGGCAGTAATGCTGAACAGATTTTTTAAGATAATCGGATTAAACGGCAAGGCGGTATTACCAATGGTGCTTGGCCTTGGCTGCGATACAATGGCGACAATGACCACACGCATACTGGACACTAAGAAGGAGCGGGTAATCTCCACACTCTTGCTTGCCCTTGCAGTACCATGTTCTGCACAGCTGGG
>CAXMPV010000231.1:0-2939 GCA_964195175.1 uncultured Thermodesulfobacteriota bacterium
CGGAAAAATAATTTTTAATAAATAACGTGACAAGTTTAACTCTTTTATATGTTGTTTAAAATTTATTAAGCTACTTTTATCAGATCAACGCCATGCCTGAGCCGGTGTTTTATACGTTTATCACTAACTTATTATTCTGCTTCCTTGCCCGGCATGCGAAGATGAATTCAAGATATGTACCGGAGGTGGGTTTATGCGTTACTATGATTTGAGTTATAGGCTATATTGATCTTTCCCCAATTGGTCTATTAAATATGCTGATGTCCTTCTGCTTTATAACATAACTTCCTTACCATCGCCATTAGTTTACTGTTATTGTTAAGTTCATGTCCAGGGATTTCAAAGTTAAGATTTTTCAGTCGTGCCTTCCTCGGAATGATATGTGTGAGTGCAGAGCCTTGTCATTCTGAATGTGGCGAAGCGGAATGAAGAATCTAACTTGATTCTATCCGATCTTTGCGTTGACCTCGTTAATCAATTCATCAGATATAGAAATTTTGTCAAGGATCACAAGCGCCGGATCCATTTTCTTTAAATTATTGAATTTCTGTCGAGGATAGCTACTGGCGATGATGACTGGTATGTCTGCATACTCCGGTATGTTTTTCAAGTATAAGAAGAATGTATCACCCGTCATCATGTCTAATAACATATCAAGAATAATTAAATCCGGCTTTTCTTCTTCTAATATAGCCAATGCATCATTTCCATCATATGCATGAATAGTTTGGAAATTTGTATTGTCGAGAATTGCTTCATACAGAGAATGAAACGATACGTCATCTTCCACTATCAGTATTTTCTTGCTCACCATCCAATGCTCCGCATACCTAAGACATATGTAATATAAAGTTTCGTTATTGGTACTCTAAGTGACTCTAATGCATAGGATATTCAATGTTGATACACTTCAATCACGCTCATTGTGACACTATCCAATCCTGCCAGTCAGACTCAGGTATGGCGATGGGAACTGACAGACCGCCTGTGTGTCTTTCTGGCATACGAAAATCAGCCATTGTAATGATAGAACCCAACAGCTACCCATATCAGGAATCCGGCACATAGCGTTAACCCTGTTATGGTTCCGTATAGTGTTAGTCTCTCTTCCTTGTTCATAATATGCACCTCCGGTTTCTTATTCAGTAATACAAGTCAAGTGGCTATCATGCTTAGGTGATTAATCGCAAACAATATGCCAACATATTATTCCTGGCAGTAAAACTCTAAGTGAATGTGCAGTAAGGATATATGGTGGTGGACTTGATTTGAATATAGCAGTCTATTATAAAATCATAACAAAAAACGTTATGGTTTCATAACAAAAGCAATATTTAGTTAGGTGTTGGTATGGTTATAATTTCACGGTTGGAAATAAGGAGAAATAGTATGCTTCGTCAGTCCGGGCTCTATGGTTTGTCGGGAAGTCGCAAAAAATGTAATGGTGATCAAGGGTGATTAGAAATGAAGATAGGCTGCTCGGCATTTAGCAGGTGGGTCTGATGCCTTGCACTCTTAGCGGCATGAAATTACTAGTTATTTCTTACCAAAATTAGTAAATCTATTTTTACAAATGTCAGGAATCTAAGATGTTTTTTTAAGTTCCTTCCAATCTATTTTGAGTGTGTGAAACTGCTGTCTCATATTATTTGCTGTGATTCCAAATAAAGTTGCAATGTCGTGATATCTGATATTGCCATTGTGACCGTTGTTCTTTAACCTGTGGACGCATTTTTGCAGTATCTCCTTCCGGCTGCCGTTCGCAGCATACGTTTTGGTAAACTTGATCCATTTATCTTTTCCTTGCCACTTTCGATCAAAGATTTCGTCTACCAATTCGTTAATATCCAAAGATCGCTTGCGTCTCTCTTTTTTACTACTTTTCATGTTAAAATAGTTTGTCTGCAGTATGTTAGAATCGCCCGCATTGATCATGGCACGTCGTATTGTGTTTTCTAACTCTCTCACGTTTCCCGGCCAGTCATATTTCTTCAGTAAAGCCAGCACATCACTCCTCAAAAAATCCTTATTCCCCTTTTTTTTTTCAACAAGAACGTGCTTGCAGTCTTCTTCGTTGAATTTTCTGATAAAGTGAGCAAGCAGATCTGGAATATCCGCCTTCCTTTCCCTCAAAGGAGGAATATGGATTCTATACTGATTTAAGCGGTAAAATAGGTCCTCTCTGAATTTTCCTGACCCTATCAAACTATTAAGGTCTTTGTTTGTTGCTAAGATAATCCTGGCATCAACCTTAATATCTTTTGACCCCTTCATTCTTCGTAGTGTCTTCTCTTGTAGGAATCTTAATAGCCTGCCCTGTGCTTCCAACGACGCATCACCTATTTCGTCAATAAACACGGTTCCTCCAGAGGCCTCTTCAAATATTCCAATATGGTTATCATCTGCTCCCGTAAACGCTCCCTTCTCATGTCCGAAAAGTTCACTTATAAGCATGTTCTCATTAGGGAAATCTGCACAGCTTTTTGTTATAAATTGCTTATCGGCTCGCCGGCTTTTATTTTTAATAGCCATGGCAATCAGTCCTTTTCCCACACCACTTTCTCCGGTAATAAAAATAGTAGCATTTGTTGGGGCTGTGTTTAGGACTTCTCTGCACACTCTGTTCATTGCCTTGGTCTTACCGGTAATAAACGTAAACTTCTCTTGCATTGAATCTGAAGTTGTATTTGCATTTTCAATAGCACGCTTAATATTCTCAGTAAATTCGCTATAAACACTATCCTTGCCGGAGCTAAGCTGGCTTTTGGCAAAAGCAAAGGCGCAGTCCGGATAGTCTTCAAGCATGAACTCTTCATCTGCCACTGAACCGGAGAGCATAATAACGGTGAGATTCGGATAGCTGTATTTAATGCGTTCAAAAATAGATTTGCCTTTATTTGTATCTCCAAAAAATACATCAAGCAACACCGCGTCAGGAT
>CAXMPV010000232.1:0-2932 GCA_964195175.1 uncultured Thermodesulfobacteriota bacterium
AGCTTATAACTGACAAGGCGGAAGCCTATATTTATGAAGAAATAATACAATCCTTTAAACTATACTTCCAGAAAGGGTTGCCAATAGATGACCTTGATTATGTTGCCGCTTCAACGAAAAGCTTTCTCGCGGAGAAGCTCGGCGAGGAGAGACGCTATGAAGAGGTGCGCGACGGAATACTTTATAATGTGATAGAGCTTCGTACGGCACTTTTCCCCCTGGTTTCCGGTAAAATAAAGATACCTCCAGCGAGCTTTAAATGTAATATTATCATCAGGCAACAAAGGAGTAGAGGTTCTCTGTTTGATGAATTCATGGGTGGAGGTGGACAGAAATATCCTGTGGAAAGGAGTACGGAACCGGTAAAGTTAACAATAAAACCCCTGCCGGTTGTTGGTAAACCTGAAAACTTTACCGGTGCGGTAGGGAAGTATGCCATGGACGTTCTTGCAAAACCCACAAAATTAAAGGTTGGTGATCCGATAACATTAACGATAAATATTCGAGGAGAGGGGAATATTCAGACAATAGGAGAACCGTTACTCGCTCCTGATGGTATGAAAAACTTTAAGGCCTACGATTTCGAGGCTAAGGTGACAATAACAGACAGAGGGTACGGCATAAAGGGAGAAAAGCTTTTCAACAAGGTAATTGAACCGCAAAGTGAAGATAATGATGTTATACCCGGGATATCATTCAGTTACTTTGATCCGGAGCTGGAGAAATATAAAACGCTTTTTTACGAGCCGATTCCTATTGAGGTAGAGCATTCTGAAATAGAAATCCCTATACACTTGTCTGTTAAAGGTGCTGGAATGGCGAAGGGGCAGGTTAAAATATTGACCAAAGACATACTGCCCATCATGTCTGATTTATACTCATTTGAGAATCAGGGATTTGTTATATACAAGAGGCCACTCCTTCTGGCCATTATTTTTATAATACCAATACTTATTGTGGTCGCATGTATTTATGTGCAGAGGCAAAGGAAGCTGCTGCATACCGATGTGGGCTATGCAAGGAAGAAACGCGCGATGGCCCATGCACAGAAGCACCTTTCAAACGCGAGAGAGCTATTAGAACTTGATAATCCGTCCGAGTTTTATGCTGCACTGGCCAAGACTATCCTTAAACATATTGCGGACAAGTTAAATGTGACACCGGCAGCTGTCACGTCAGACAATATTTACGATATGCTGGAAAAACGCGGTGTATCGGATGATGTAATAAAGGAACTGAGGCAGTGCCTTGAGTCTTGCGATTACGGCAGGTTCTCTTCCGGACAGTTGTCTAAGGCGCAGATGGAATCAACACTGGATACCACAGAGCAGGTTATAATGCATCTGGAAAAACAATTATGAGACAAAAGAACATACTGATAATTTTTATTTTGAGTTTTGTATTTCTCTTTCAGGGGGTATATTTAGCTGAAACTTTTGCGCGTGATAATGAGGCCGATACTTTCTTTAGAGCAAACAAGGAGTATCGTGCCGGACAGAAGGCAATGGCTGGAAGGGAAAAGGAAGATGCTGTTGGGAAATTTGAGCAAGCTGTCGGGCTATACGAACAGCTACTTGAATCCGGTTTTATAAACGGGCAGATATACTACAATCTGGGTAATGCCTATTACCGGCTGGGTATGCCGGGGAAAGCAATTATACATTACCGCAGGGCAGAGGAGCTCCTTCCGAGAGATGCAGACATAAAGGCAAACATAAACTTATTAAAACGTGATTTTGTTGATAGAGAGACCATTGGCCAGAAGCCGGAGATTCTTAAAGTTGCGTGCTTCTGGTATTTCTATTTTAACCTGAGCGAGATTACGGTCATTACAATATATATATATCTTGCGCTTATTGCATCCATACTATCTATCATCTTTTTAAGACTGCAATGGCTCAAAAAGATGATTATTGTTTTCGCGTCCTGTTTTCTTGTGCTGGTCATTTCTCTGGGCTTAAAGGCATATAATCAATCCGTAGAAATGGGAGTGGTGATTGCGAACGAGAGCAGTATAAGATACGGCCCGGGTGAAGAGTATGGACCCAGGTTTAAGATACATGAAGGTGCTGAGGTAAGAATAGAAGAGAAAAAAGATAAATGGTACAAGGTGTATGTCTTCGTGGATGTGGAAGACTCTCATGACGATGAAGGCAAGAAAGAGGCCGAGTCCAAAACAGGCTGGATACCCGAATCTGAAATAGGAAAGATATAACACTTTCTGCCGGTTTTAGTGGCATTGTATTGGGCGGTGGCCATGGAGGCGATCGTGGTGGATCAAGTGACCATCACTCTTCTTCAGGTTCTGTGGTAGTAGTTATGGTCAGCGCAGTCCTTATCCTGATGATTTTGGCAGCGGCTAAACGTATTAAGGTGCCATTTGCAGTCGCACTGGTTTTCGCCGGATTTGCCGTGGCTCAACTTGCTCCATACGGGCCGGATATGCTGCAACCATTTGTTGATTATAAATTCACACCTGAAGTTTTTTTATACGTTTTCCTTCCCACTCTTATCTTTGAAACCGCCTTTAATATGGATACACGTGAACTGCGTGATAACATATTACCGATTACCACACTGGCTATTCCTGGACTGCTGATTTCCACCGCCATTATCGGTTTGCTTATATCCAGGTTCACACACATCGAACTTTCCGCTGCCCTGCTCCTCGGGGCAATCTTCAGTATTATTGATCATGTTGCAGTTGGTGCTTTCCTGAAGCAGGTAGGCGCACCAAAGAGATTGATGATACTTATGGAGGGAGAGGGAGTTTGCTTAGTGAGGTTACTCTTATTGTCGCTGCTCACATCCTGTTTGGGCTGGCCTTTGTGGGGCATATCTCATCAGGAGATGTATTATCCGGAGTAGTAAAGTTTTTTATTGTCTTTGCCGGTGGAATTTCAGTCGGAGTGTTGGCGGCATTGGTTACTGG